>JBAXMC010000155.1:0-3977 GCA_037134495.1 Myxococcaceae bacterium | reverse complement strand
GCAACGCTCCAAAGTAAGATGCAAAAGCAGCAGGTACATAATGACCAACGAGTTTTTCCGTCATTGAAAAAACAGTTGGTATTGCAGTCATCGCTGCCGCTTTAGACATCCAAGGATACCTATAGGAGCCAAACGCAAGCAGTGGAGAAATAGCAGGTTCACAAACCATCATCCAATCAAACACGGAACGAACATAAGAATTCTCTAACATCGGCTTAGTATGATTATTCGAAGCCCTTCGCAAAAACTTCTTCGAAAACGGATCAGCTGAAGGGTTAGAGGCGTGCAGTCGACGTAAATGATTTAGATAAAGTACCCATTCTCGAGTACCACCCGCATCGCCCTCCTCAATAAAATCAACCGCTATAAAAGTCGGGTAAATTTTTTCTTGTTGAAAACACTGGTCGGTGCGTTTCCATAACTCAGGACTAACAACATTACTGTATTTGTCCAACATAGAGGTGGCATAAGGATTGTTGATTTGGTGATAAGTAAGAGTAGAGGCCTCAAAAGCGATAGAATAAAAATGATTTATGAGTAAAAGAGAAGTCGTGTTTGAGTAGTCTCGTTCATCAAAGCGGCGTTCACAGTTAGGAGAGCTGGTCAAATCATATGCTGTTTCTCGATAATGTATGGTCGAAAAAACATCATCCAAAACAGAATCACCTGAATTGGATGAAAACAGTACCAAACGTTTTCCTGTTTTTCGCATTTCTCCTAAAGTGGGCCAACTGTTTTGAGAATGATTCCTGTAAATATAATCTAAAACCCCAGCACGTGAAAACAGGGTTCTTAACTGAGCAGCCCCATCAATCCCAAGATAACTTTCCAAGTGAAGCGTAATAATCGCATTGGCATCTTTTTCAAGCCACTTCTTGACATATTCTTTGAGAAAACTTTCAAAAGATCGATGTCCCGGCCGAGTTCTTTGCGCACTCGATCTATCACAAGAGGAAAGATGAACATGGTTACGCGGTTCAGTGTAATTATAACGATTTTTACTGGCACGAAACTCATGAGCCAGGGCAACATACAATGGCTCAGAATCACCATCTTTGCACCAATGCAGATCTATCATAAACGACCAAACACCGTATTCGAATTGTTGATCGAAGTTCAAAGACTGCTGATAAATATTCCAGCCTTCTGTGTGAATTGTAAAAGCGTTATGAGCCGTTAGATAAGTTACTTCATCATACCGCAAATCATCTCGATAAGTGTTGTACAGTTCCAGCGCAGTACCCAAAGGAGCAGCATAGGCAACAACCGTCTGAATGATCACAGAAAGGCATAAAAAAATACGCAACATGGCTTATCTAAATTATTTGGTCTCAGTTATCAGCATCTTACGAGCTTCGATCCGCGCATGAACAATCAGTGGAACTTCATCGTCAGCAGTCCTTCTAAGGAAATCTCTTACTAATCTAGCAGAATTTGGGTATTGGTCACAGCATTCAGAACCTGGCCAATATCGTTTAATAAACTTTGCCACGTAAAGAACAGCCACTCGATCGCAACCGTAGCGCGGAGCACCACCATCTGCCATCAATCCAAGAAATATTCGAGCTTTCTTAGAAAGCGGATCCTCTCCCAAGCCAGTTCGACTTTCAAGAAGATCGTAAGGCGGCTCATCAGACTCAGCCAAACCAGCAGACTCACTCGGATGCAAATATTTTCTCTGTCTTGTGCCATCTTTCAAGATAACTTCGTCAAAACCAACAGGGTCACAGTAATCAATGACCGCATTTCTTTCTTCTGGTGAGAGATCAAATGTCTCTAAAGGAGATTTCCCTAAGGCGAAAGTCGACACGCTAAACACCAATAGAATAAACAATTTAGTCATAGTGAGACTAGGATAGCACCACAAGAAAACGTGTCAATCGTTAACCCACAAACCCCTCCAAACTAGCCACTCGCAATTTCCATTCGACGTCACCCAACTTTTTACCGATGCTGGTTTTGGGCAAACCAGCTATCCAAGCTTGAGCACCCGCAAATATTGAAAGCCCCTGGGTGTCACGAATCAATACTGCACCAACACCGCTGCCATTAGGTGCATTTAAGTCTGCCTGATAAAGCACTGAAAGTATTTTGTTGGCAGGGCTGG
The DNA here is from genome assembly GCA_037134495.1 of Myxococcaceae bacterium. Taxonomy (GTDB): domain Bacteria; phylum Myxococcota; class UBA727; order UBA727; family JABDBI01; genus AER2-1. Next base: position 1,870 of record JBAXMC010000155.1, on the reverse strand, counting down.
AAGCCTTCAGTTTAAACGTCACCGTGGCTCGCTGGTCTCTGGATCGAATGCGCGTCACATGACCATCCGCGCCTACTTCATCAGAAAAGCCTTCGGTGGCCATTTCGATATGCACAAAATCATCTTCAGCAAAGCCTTCAATAGGAATCCCATTAAACGTGATGGAATATTGATGCGGGTCATATTCATGAAAGCTCATAGACTAACAACTCCTTCGATTTTGAGTGCGTGAATGGCTCCTGCCAAAGTGCCAGAAAAAGATACGTTGGGTAAAATACGGTTTGCTTTATATTTGTCATCAATATCAGCCACTTTAGGTGCACTCACTGTAGGCTCGGGTTGTGAAGCCAACACGCCCGCAGAGATTGCTTCTTTGAGCTGGGCCATGATTTCACAACGCACCAAATCAACGCCCTTGTCTGTGTAGGGAATCTTTTTGTTTTTAAGCAGCAGCCTAAAAATACGTTCTTGCAAACGGGCACGCAGCCAATCAATACCTCGCACCGTATCGATATATTCACCCGAAGCACATTTGCCTTGTAGCGTCACACCCACATCGTTGATGGTTGTATAACGATTAATATTATTGGCATCGAGCTGACTCGCCTGCCCAGTGCTGAGACTATATTGCTTCACAGCAGAAAGTGACTTAAAGGCCCACGTGGCTTCGCCTGGCTGTGTCGGAAACAGTTTACCCATGAATGCAGCAGCTGCGTATTCTTTGGGGTCAGGGTGATACATTGAGAAAGTGTATCTATAGTTTTTTTCTTTAAGCGGGTTGTCAAAACTTTGAGTGTCGATACCCAATAAAACGCGTTGGTTTTCAGCCCATTCTGCGGTCTTTAGGATCAACTCCAGCGTGGGCTCAGCCAGCAATAAGCCATAAAAACTCGAATCAGCTTCGTACACAGCGTTTAAATCGCCTTGCCCAATCTTAAAAGTGGTCACACAAGGACTTTGAGACTTGAGTTTGCTTGCAGACTGATAAAGTGGACTGTCAACTTGAAAACCATCTTTGAGCATCCCTGAAAGGTCAGAATAGATACCAACTTTAGTCTCTCCTTCTATCGCCGATGGGCCCAGGATCAGCGGCACCCCAAAGCCCGCTTGGCTCATCGAAACACTTTCGTTCGTAATCTTAACTTCGACAATAGAATCAAGGCTCATAGTTTTAGTTCCACTTGGGTGAAATAACCCGGCGAGTATTGAGATAAATCTTGCAGCTCAAGCATGCGAAATACGGCGTCAAATCCGGCTCTAGATTCTTGCCTGTTCATAAAAACAAAATCCAAATCAACGATGGGATGCGCTTCATCAAAAATCAGATTGGGGGCTTTAAAATACGCCAGCGACGTTCGAGCTTTCTCCAAATAAAATCGAGCGTTTTCAGTAGGCTTAAACGACCTGGAGAATACTTGAACCTGTAGAATTATCTCGCGGCTACCAACCAGCTGATTATCGTAAATCTGGTCATTCCCTAGCATAGAGCTGGCGCCCAACTTGAGCAGGCCATAAGGCTTTTGGAGCATTTCACGGGGCTCATTTTCCCACGCAAACTTAAGGCCTGTGATTTGTTCAAAGTGCTTTTGAACCGCTATCACGAGTGCACCTGAAATCCGATAGACCCTTTAAGTTGACCGGTGTCTATCAGCGGCTTAGAGCTCTTTTTGCGTTTGATGGTTGCCGGTTTAAGCGCAGGCGCGATTCCTTGATTAATTCTCGAAGTCATTTGCGTCGCAGCCACTTCGCCCAAGTAAGTCAGCACTTGATGCTGGGTGAGTCTACCCATCAAAACGTGTTCTTCCATGCGTTTGAGGCGCTCTAAGTTAGCCTGCAAATTTAAATCATGCGTATCACGGATAAACGACCG
>JBAXMC010000154.1:0-4010 GCA_037134495.1 Myxococcaceae bacterium | reverse complement strand
ATGCCATGACTTTGAGCATGGCTCGGCAAAGACAGAAAGCAGATCTGAAATAATACCGCTGTTAATTTGAACATCGGGGTGCGTTTAAGCATGTTATTTATGGTTTTGAAATAGGCTTCCAGTAAGATTCTTTTTTGAACCAAGTGTTTTGTCTTTTTGCATACTGTCTATGGCGCCTAAAAGTAAGCTCTAAAGCTTGTTCTTTGGAAATCAGGCCGTCGACAAATTGCAAAGCTTCTAAATATCCGGGTGTCTGAAGACGTTCATGGACTCCTAAATATTCTCTGAGCTCTGATGCTTCTTCTAGTAAACCTTGCTCAAACATTTGAATCACTCGATTTTGGAGCCGTGTGTCTAACTCGGCTTTGTCTAGATTTAACAAAAACCACTCAGCTTTTATTCGGGGAGCACGATTCCAATTGGTTTGGCGCAAACTCGTAGCAGATTGACCGGTAAGCTCATAGATTTCTAAGGCACGTTTGATCCTGACAGAGTCATGCGAGTGAATTAAACTTTCGGGGTCTACTGATTTAAGTTTTTGGTAAAGCGTTTCTAGCGATTTTTGGTCTAGTTTAGCTCGAATATTTGGGTCTGCTGGTAAGACATCATCTAAACCAAATCTCCAAGCACGCAAGTATAAGCCTGTCCCACCTACTAAAACAGGTGTTTTTTGGCGAGTTTGTATCTCACTGACATAGGCGTCTGTGTCAACGATAAATTGCCCAGCACTATAAGTTTCATGCGGGTCTAATCGTTCGAAACCATGATGTTTGATTTTTGCGTAATCTTCGGGGCTTGGGCAGGCTGTTCCGATAGACATGCGTTGGTAGATCTGGCGACTGTCTGCACAAATGATTTCGCCGTTAATTTGGTGAGCGAGTTCAAGTGCAAAAGCGCTTTTCCCGGACCCAGTTGGACCCGCAATTACAATGGGAGTTAAGTCCTGTGAAACCATTGACCCATCTCGCTAAAAGGAATCGAACGTACGACTGGCCGCCCATGAGGGCAGTGTGCTGCATAGTCGATGACGTCCAACTGCTCTAAAAGAGCTCTGATCTCACTGTGATCTAGTTTTTGCCCGGCTCTTACGGAAGTATGACAGGCAATCTGAGCACAAATATGGTCGGAAAAGGCATCTAAACTGTCGGGGCGATCGGTTTTGTTCAGATCAGAAAGCGTGTCTTTAATAATTTGTCCGACAAGCTCTGTTTTAAGCCCAAGAGGCGTGGCTTTTATGATTGCTTGATTGTCTCCAAAAGGCTCAATTTCAAACCCGTATGGCAGGAAATATTCTTTTTTCTCCGTGAGCGTATTTATTTCGTTCGGGGAAAGCGTAATGGAGGCAGGAAAAAGCAGTGTTTGTGATGGGGGATTATTCTCTTTGGCTCTTGCCTGGACTTTTTCAAACACAACACGCTCATGTGCTGCATGTTGATCGAGCACGATCATTGATTTTGAGCCTTCTAAAAGCAAAAAAGTATTATCGACTTGGCCAATAATTCTAAGATCGCTATAGCGCTCAGCTCCGCCTAAATTATGAATAATCGGAGTAGGTGCAGAAAAGGGGATTTCAAACCCTGCGGTAGGCTCTCTCAAAACATAAGTTTTTTCAGGTGCTTCTCGTTTGAGCCATGGAGTCGTTGCGAGAAAATCGCTCAGCAATCTAATCATATGGCTTTGTACGCGTGAAGGGTCTGAGAAGCGCACTTCTAGTTTTTGCGGATGAACGTTGATGTCTACTTCTTCAGGGTTTAACTTTATGTTGAGAGCACAAATAGGATGCCTGCCAACTTCTAAGAGTGTTCGATAGGCGACTTTAATGGCCTGAACGAGCTGTCTATCGCGTACAAACCTGTTGTTAACATAAAGATAAATGCCAAAGCTGTCTTTGCGCGTGACCAATGGTGCGACAACATAGCCAGAGAGTTTTAGAAAATCAGTCTGTGTTTCTATGGGAAACAAATAGTCCCGGCAGTCTTCGCCTAGGCAGCTGACGGTTCGTTCAAAACGTCTGTTTTCTGATTGAGCTTGCCTGGCTTCCAGCTTTAAAACGCCATCTACTTGAAACCTGAAACCTGTTTCCGGTTTAGACAAAGCGGCTTCTCTGACCACGCTTTCGATCGCAGCGCTTTCGGAGCGGGTGCTTTTTAAAAATTTGAGCCGAGCAGGAGTGTTAAAAAAGAGTGATTCGATTTCAATGCGTGTGCCCACAGGGCTGCCAGACTCCCCGATGTCTAAGATTTTTCCACCATGAATGACAACTTTTGTGGCTAACTGGGCAGTGGATTGTCTGGTTGTGAGTGTTACTTTGCTGACAGATGCAATAGATGCCAGCGCTTCGCCTCGAAATCCAAAAGACAGGAGAGAGCTCAGGTCGCTAACGCTTTTAATTTTGCTGGTTGCATAGCGTGAAAAGCATAAGACGGCGTCATCAGAGGCCATGCCGGTTCCGTTGTCTGTGATGATCAGTTTTCGAATGCCACCTTCCTCAATTTGAAGATCAATTTGAGTAGCCCCTGCATCGAGCGCATTTTCAATTAATTCTTTAACAACTGATGCTGGACGTTCAACAACTTCGCCGGCTGCAATTTGATTAGCGGTGATTTCATTTAAAACTTGAATTTGACCCATTAGGTCTCAATAAATAGTCTAAAAAGTGGTTTTTTCATAGTGGGCTGCTGAGTCTGTGTTGCTTGCGTAATTATTATGCTACCTGTCTGGTTATGACTAAAACAATCTTACTCATGGGACTTGTTGCCAGCTTTCTTGTTTCTGCAAAATCTCCGACTGTTGTATGTATTACTGGTGGGACTGCTGCTGGAAAAACAACATTTGTAAAAAACCTTCAGAGCGCGATAGGGGAAGGAGGGTCGGTTGTTCTTGGGCTAGATGGCTATTATCTTTCTCAATCTCACCTAACGATAGAAGAGAAATATAAGTTTAACTGGGATCATCCTCGCGTGCTCAACTGGGATCTCGTGAGAGAGCACTTAAGTGATTTAAAATCAAGTAACTCAGCCCAAATCCCAATTTTTGATTTTGTAACTTCTAGCCCAACAGGCGAGACTGTTTTGGCTGACTCTGCAGATGTGATCATATTCGAAGGAATTCATGCTTTATATGACGATGTGATTCGAGAGCAGTTATGCGATCATAAAGTTTTTATTGATATTCCAGCAGAAGAACGTTTGAGACGAAGAATCGAACGCGATCAACGAGAAAGAGGCCGTTCTGAAGAAACGACCGTGAGTGGTTACTATGCTTCTGTGAAACCCATGCATGAAGAATTTATCGAACCCATAAAAGATTTACCAGGTGTTCAGGTCGTGCTTAACCATGAGCTGGATGATTTTTTGAGCGAATTTGTGGGTAAATTAAGAAAAGCTCAGAATCTTGACTTGTAAACAAATGTTATTATCAGAGCAATTTAGAAATGTTCGGTTTTAGCAACTTAAAAATGTCCCCTTTGTTCCCGCATGTTTTGGTTAACTATTTACCCGGTCCTGCCTGTGCCTACTGGCCCAGGTATGACCGGGCTGCCTGCAATTGTCGCCGCCGTTAGCGGCTTCCTCGTTTTGAACCTGTAAGGGCGACCTTGTTAACACTCTCAGTCAAACAGATATTTGGGATCGAAATCCATATTGGAGGCTTTTAAAAAATGGATAATTTCATCCTGAAACCCAGCTTTCTTATGATGGATTTCTTGATCTTGAATATACTGACGAACACGTATTGCTTGTGATTCACTGACCGAGAATGCTCCATATCCGCTCTGCCACGCGAATTGTTTAAGCGACTCACTCTTTGATTTGAGCCATTTAGAACTCGATGTTTTCAGCTGTTCGACTAATTTTGACAAGGTTACTGTTCTAGGTAATGTCAGCAAAATGATGAAAACTCAAGGTCGCCCTTACAGGTTCAAAACGAGGAAGCCGCTAACGGCGGCGACAATTGCAGGCAGCCCGGTCATACCTGGGCCAGTAGGCACAGGCAGGACCGGGTAAATGGTT
>JBAXMC010000153.1:0-4027 GCA_037134495.1 Myxococcaceae bacterium | reverse complement strand
AGACTTTTTATAGCAACCGCAGTCCCTTGAGCTGTAACTTTTGTAATCCGTTGTGCTTTATCCAAAGGCGACTCTTTCAACTGGCGCTCTATTCTCTCAATTTTCGCTTTAATCTCGATTTCTTCTTCGCTTTTCTTGGATTGCCTCATTTCTCGAGGAAGAACAAATTCAAATTTTCCGGACTCATCATCGCTGTCACTGTCATCGATATCGCTTTCAGATTTTAACGAGTTGAGGTGCTGCTCTCGTTTTCGTTCAAGCTTCTCCCCGACAGCTTGGCCCGCGTTCATCATCTCAGCTTGGTGAGTAACCTGACTTGTTCTCTCTGTACGTCTCATATGTAATGAGTATAAAACAAATCAGAAACAATAGACTGAAACTACGAAATCTTATCGCCTGGACTTGCACCTTCAGCCAACAATACATGAGGAACGGGTGTTCCGGCGGCACAAATCATGCCTTCGCTAAGTCCAAACTTCATTTTACGAGGCGCTAGATTCGCCACCAAAACAACCATTTTGCCTAAGAGCTCTTCAGGTTGAACATGAGGCCTTAGACCTGAAAACACATGGCGTTTTCCCATTGAACCGACATCCAATGTTACAGAAATCAGTTTATCAGAGCCTTCTACTGCTTTGGCTTCCAAAACCAGCGCAGCTCTGAGATCGATTTTCATGAAATCATCGATAGAAATTGACGTAGATTTAACTTCTTCTTTTTTGTCTTCCTGCAACATCTCATCAATCCTCTTCACATCAATTCTTTCAAATAATCTTGAATACGGCTCAAGTGCCTGCTCTGTATCCAAAGCCTCTAACACGTTCTTAAAAGTTATTTCGCTCAAATGCAGCATCTTTTCAACCTGAGCAGCCATTTCTGGCAAAACTGGCTTTAATAAACCTAAACACACTTTCCCAGCCCACAAAGCCGTACTGAGTTGTTCATGCGCTTGCTGCGGCGTATTCTTCTTCGCATCCCAAGGGCTGGCATCTTGCAAATATTTATTAGCCAAGTCTGCAATCGCGACAACGTCTTTAACGACTTGAGCCGTATCTCGCTGCCTATAACTCGGCTCAACTTTTTGTGCGAGCGCACCAATCTCGCCAGCTAAATCAGGCGCTATATTGCTTGGCTTTCCAAAATAGTTTTTGTGTAAGAGAGGCACCGTTCGACTAATCAGATTCACAATCTTATTAACCAAATCAGCATTCACACGACCTATGAAATCTTCAAAGCTCAAATCGATATCTTCAACGCCACTCGAGAGCTTACAGGCAAAATAATATCTTAAAGCTTCAGGACTCACAAACTCTGCGAATCTATCAGCCAAAATAAAAGTCCCCCTGGACTTAGACATTTTTTCGCCATTAATGGTCAACATGCCATGAACAGCAATCTGGGCTGGTAGTGTATACCCTGCCCCCATCAACATAGCTGGCCAAAAAAGCGCATGAAAATACGTGATATCTTTACCAATAAAGTGGATAATCTGCGTATCAGGATCTGACCACAGACCTAGGCCACCAGCTGATTCACTCAGGCTGATATAACCCACAGGGGCATCGAGCCAAACATAGAAATATTTAGCTGTTTCGCCAGGGATCAAAAAACCAAAATAAGGCGCATCTCGGCTAATATCCCAATCTTTGAGGCCATCTGCAAACCAAAGTTTGAGCGAGTTCTGGATTTCAGGCTGCAATACACCCAGCTTTTGAACCCATGCTTTGAGCTTATCTGTGTAGTGCGATAACTCAAAAAAATAATGTTTACTGCTCCTTAAAACAGGCGTTTCACCACTCAAAGTACTCTTCGGATTTTTAAGCTCTGTCGGCCTGTACGTTGACCCGCATTTTTCGCAAGAATCACCATATTGGTCCTGCGCAGAGCATTTAGGGCATTCTCCCCGAATCAACCTATCTGGCAAAAATCTGCCAGCTTTAAGGTCAAACAACTGGTCGACTTCTCTGACAGTTATATCGCCAGCGGCTTTCAGTTTTTCAAAGATTTGCTCAGCGTGTTTTTTATTTAAATCTGTATGCGTACTGCCGTAGCCGTTATCAAACTCGACTCCAAAGCGTTTGAGCGACTTTTCTTGCAAGGCTCGCCATTCCTGCACGTAAGCAAGGGGCTCTTTCCCTGCTTTTTGAGCATTGATTTCTATCGGTGTTCCGTGACTATCAGCACCACAAACACAGAGCACTTCTTCGCCTGCCATACGCATAGCGTTAACAAAAATGCTCACTTGGATGTGTTCTACAAGATGCCCTAAATGCAGAGGCCCATTGGCATACGGAAGCGCTGGGGTAACCAGGTATTTCATTGGTGGGCACAACAGGATTCGAACCTGTGACTCCTACCGTGTGAAGGTAATACTCTACCGCTGAGTTATGCGCCCAAAGAAGGGCGATAGTGGGTTAAAACAAGGGTTATTGTCAATGGGGCATGAGATATCTAACAAATACGTTGTGTCACAAATTTGTGCAAAACGCTCCCAATAAGAGTTTGGTAAGATAAACCTTCGCTCACAGCGATTCTTTTTAACCAATCAAGGTCATAGCTAGACAATCTTATGTTAATGCGCGCATCTTTTTGCAAGAATTTGCCAGCTGTTTGAGTGGCTATCTGAATTTCTTTTTTTAGGTCTGCAACGGTCTGCCATTCACCTTTGTCATAAGAGTCCAAAAAATCCTGTTCATCAGCATCCAAGTGAACTGAAATATTTTTTTTGCTGTTCATATTCTTTTTCCATCCTTCCCAAAATATCTAGCCGTTGCCTTCCTGCTCGGTATAATTGTCTTTAAGAAAATTTCTTTCTCATTTGAGACAAACGGAACCAGATAGGCATATGCATCAACAGAGACAGTATATACTTTTTGGTTTGGATACCGAATCTGATTTGGATGTTGCTCAACATTCAAAATATGAGTTTCATCCAAAAGAGCTATGATTTCTTCGAATCCAATCCCGCGTTCTATTCGAAGCTTCTTGCTTTTCTCAAAATCAAAGCGATATTCTTTTTCTGGCAACACAACATCAGATTATGACATTGTGCATACTTTGTCAACTCAGTCTTCTTCCATTTCAACTTCAAGCTCTCTGGTTTCTAAATCATATAAATCGACATCATCTAGATCTCGGTTATCCAGATAGTTAGACTGAGTGCCAACTAAAGGCTCCCAACCGTTAGGCATCAACAAGTCATAGGTGTCTGTTTCATCATCTTTTGTCATAAATAGGCGAACTTCTTCTCCTGCAGACATCCAGCCATTCTGTCCTTGAGAACCCGTCCAACCATTAGGGCGTTTAGCAGGTTTCCAATACTTAACTCTAATCTTCTCCGCCTCAGCATCCGTATCCATGTCAACTTTTATAAATTTGTTTACACGCACTGCAGCAGTCATGTGCCAATCTTCACTTACAAGTTCTTTATCAATCGATATAACCTGACCCTCAACAATATGAGAAGCTTCCCTTTCACGCATATCTTTACTCAAGGGTGGAATCGCAGCCAAAGCCAGTTGAGAAACCAGCAAAACACCCACAGGCAAAATTATCTTTAACATCAGATACCTCCGTTTTTCTATCCAACAACCAGGGGACTAAAGATAATCCATCGCCTGTTGCACTGGTTTAGGAGTCTTCTATGTTTAGAAAATCAGCCACCCGATTGGTTCTAATTTGCTTATTGCTGTCAGCCAGTACACCTGCATCTGCTCATTACAGAGGTGGTGCTGACGAAACTTGTTGTTTGCTGGCTATTGTATCAGCTGCTCTTTGCTGCCTGATAGCCAGAGCTCCGGCTGGAGTTTCCATCAGTGAACGTTCAGGACTCGGTCTTGGGCTCCTTACAACTTACATGGTCGCAGATATGGGTCTCAATATCGCAACAGTTGTCATGGATTCCAAAGCTAAAAAAGACACTTCCGACAGCGAAAAAAGTACAGATTACAATTTTAATGCTGCAACAGCTTTATCAGGTCTTTCAGCTGGTTTATTGCTAGCTGCAACGATAGGAGGATTGCCAGAA
>JBAXMC010000152.1:0-4044 GCA_037134495.1 Myxococcaceae bacterium | reverse complement strand
ACGTTGTGGACGTGTTGACAGAAGAAGCTGAAGAAGAAGCACTTCGTATGGCTGGTACCAGCGCTGAAGAATTAGAACACCCCGAGCAAGTATTCTCAACGGCTCGTATTCGATTACCCTGGCTTGCTGTCGCTTTATTTTGTTCACTAATTTCAGCTTCTCTTTTGCGCTTATTTCAGCCTTTGTTAGAACAAATGGTCGTGATTTATGCTTTCTTACCGGTGATTATGGCCATGGGCGGAAACGTTGGCACACAATCTTCAACGATTTTGATTCGTGGTCTTGCCACAGGAAAAGCTGACCTCAGTGATATTCCTAGAATGCTCTTTAAAGAAATCCGAGTGGGTCTCATTATGGGTTTGTTTTATGGTGCTTGCGCAGGCTTGGTTGCGACTTTCGTACTCAGCCCACAAAACTACACTTTAGGCTTTGTTGTTTTGATTTCCATGGTCATTGCGATGATCACAGCGGCTGCTTTAGGCGTACTCGCTCCGGCATTACTCAAGAGACTTGACGTAGACCCAGCCATCGCGGCTGGGCCTTTTGTAACAACCCTCAATGATATCACAGGTATCTTGATCTATATTTTGACTTCGCAGCTATTTAGTTACAGTCTCCATAATACCAGCACCAAAGTTTAGAGATACACATAAAAAATTCTTCACCAGAGTTTTACTTTGTTTTTTCTTCAATTTGCACCCCTAAGAACAACTAAAGCGACGTCATGGTAAACCAATCTAGTATTCAAAATACTAGAACAGCCTCAGGTTCTGGACCCATCCATACTGCAGTTCTCGCTGCAGTTGGCGTGCTTGGCATCGCTATTGCTGTTTCCTGTGCTCTGTCAGTAAACTATGCTATCTCAGCAATAAGAAAACACCGAGTTCATCCCACTGCATAACTAATATTTCTTACCCCTGAGTTTATCTGGCAAGTTACTTACCCCAGGGGCTTGCTGACCGTATCCCAGTTCTTTCATGAGTTTTGTGGGAGCATTACGCAGATGCATAGGAATAGGTTCATGGCCCAAACGCAAAACGTCTTCTTTCGCTGCATAATAAGCATTAATTACAGCCCTCGATTTAGGAGCTTTCGCTAAATAAGTTGCAGCTTGAGTCAGCGGCAAAACGCCTTCTGGTAAGCCCATAAGTTCATAAGCTTGCAAAGCTGAAACAGCTATTAAGAGGGCTCTTGGGTCTGCATTGCCAATATCTTCGCTCGCAAAAATCATCATGCGTCTGCCCACAAACCTTGGGTCTTCGCCTGCTTCCAGCATTCTGGCTAAATAATAAACAGCCGCATCAGAATCGCTCGCTCGCATGCTTTTAATAAAAGCACTGATCACATTGTAATGCTCTTCACCCGCTCTGTCATAAGACAAAATGCGTTTGCCTATGGCTTGCTTTATTTCGGGGAGACCTAAAATTTGAGAACTCGCAAGATTCAAAGCCACTTCACAGGTAGACAACAAAACTCTTGCATCACCACTCGCACTTTGAATCAAAATTCGACGCGCTTCGTCTTCTATATTAATATTTTTAAGACTCAAAGCTTTGTCGACTAATTTACTTAAATCTGCATCTGTATGAGATTTAAGAACCAGCACACGACAACGAGATAACAAAGCATTGTTAATTGAAAAAGACGGATTTTCAGTTGTAGCGCCAATCAGAGTTAAAAGACCCTCTTCGACATAAGGCAACAAGACATCTTGTTGGGCTTTATTAAATCGGTGTATTTCATCGACAAATAGAAAAACAGGTGTTTTTTTGGCGAGTTCTACAGCTTCACGAATCTCTTTTACGCCTGCTGAGACCGCTGAGAGTTTAATCAGCTGGCGACGCATCGCTCGTGCAAGATTTTCTGCTAACGTTGTTTTACCTGAACCTGGAGGACCCCAAAGCAACAAAGACGGCACAGAGCCTTTGGCAATTAAAAGGGTTAGAAGGCCTTCTGGGCCTAATAAATGCTCCTGACCCACCATATCAGCCAGATTTTTAGGCCGAAGCTCTGCAGCTAGAGGCATCACGGATTTTTAGCCAAAGGATCTCCGGCTTCCGAAAAAACTACCAGGCTCTCGCGTTGAGAATAAGACTCTCCGTCACGAGCAACAACAGTAACGTAGTTAATACCTGGTTTGAGTTGAACTACTTGGTCAAGAATTAGTTTCTTATTTTTCCCTGGCTTAATCGATTGATAAAGAACTTTTTGATCACCCACATACATATAGACATCCTTCAGCGCGGGCCTGCCTGTGATTTCTGCCTGAACACGATAAGATTCTTTAGCTGCAATCGCAGAGCTGATATTTGATTTCCATTTAATTAACGGCGGCGTTTTCGAAATGAGTTGCTTGGTTATCAGGTCTAAGTCTTCCACCCAGAATTCACCACTAACAGCATCATATAGTTGGATTTGAAGAGCAGGTTTGGCTCCCTTAGAATTTTGGGTAAAAGAAAGGACTGCATCCCCAGTTTGACCGGGTTTCAAAGCTTTTATCTTTTGGCGACCCTCAAAGATAAACAGTTCTGATTGGCCTTTATTTTTCAGTAAAACCACAGGTTCTTCGGCTATCCCTGAACCAATATTTTTAACTTTGACACGCACTTTCGATTTCTGACCTAACTTAATCGGGTCAATCTGATAACTAAACGCGAGCAGAGGCTTGGCTAAACCTGTAATCACCAAAGGAACGTCTAAACTGGCTGTGTCTTTTTGGTGATTCGCACTGAAAATAACGCGCATAAAATCTTGCCTACTCGCCACATCTTTAGGCAACTCAAGGTCTACTTCCCAAGTGCGTTTTTGTTTGGGAGCAAGGCGTCCAAAGAAAAATTCGCGATCTGCAAACAAGGGCGTACCAGATTTCGAAACTCCGTAAACTTGATAGATGGGTTCGGAACCTGTATTCGTGACTTCGAGATTTATCTTCAAATGTCCCCCTGCTTTAGCCATAGGCTTACTCACTACACGAACAGCTAATTTTGGTTTTGAAGAAATTTGAGCAGGAATCGACCAATCGATGCCTAATTTTTGTAAAGCGCTTTGTATTTTTTGTGATTCTTCTGAAACCACCAGAGGCACCAGCGTTTTGGCGTCCGTCAAAAGGCTTTGACGTGTCGCTCCATGAGATGTTTGCAATAAGCGTTTAGCAAAACGAATTTCGAAATCTTCGTGAAAATGAGAAGAAACTGCCCTACGTTCTTGTTCTTCGAGGGCTACTTTTTCAGCAACATAAGTCACTTCATAGCTCGGCTTACGACTTTTAACCCGCGTCTTATCATCCAGATGCAAATCTAAATCGCCTTCACGCATTTGTGTCTGTGCAAAAAGTAGCAAGTTATTTTTATTTTCAAGATAAGCAGGTTGCAACAAAATATCTGGGGTAATTCCAACAGACTGAATACTCTCGTCACCCGGCGTCAAATACTGTGCAATGGTTAATTTTAAAGCTGACTTATCGGGGAAATCATAAAGCATCTGAACAGAACCTTTTCCAAACGTTTGTTCGCCTACTACAATCGCTCTATTTCTATTTTTAAGCGCGCCTGCAACGATTTCAGAAGCAGAAGCAGAACCAGAATTAACCAGTACAACAATGGGCAAGGTCGTCTTTTCTAAACCACTGCTGGCATTTTCTTCTTCACGGTGAGAAGCCCCTGCCCCTTGGGTTACGACCACAAGACCGCCATCTAAGAATAAATCAGCCACTGAAACGGACTCGTTTAATAAACCACCAGGGTTGTTTCTAAAGTCAAGAATCAGGCCTTTAACAGGACCAAAAGCATCAATCGCTTCTCGCAAGTCTCTGCTGGTATTGCCATGAAAAGCTTTAATTTTGACATAACCAATTTTGGCATCGATCATATGAGAACTAATCGAATCGACTTTGATAATATCTCGAATCACCGTCACAACTTTAGGCTTACTTTCACCTTTGGTTTGATTGGTCAGGACAACCGTCGTTCCTGGCTCTCCTCGTAGTTTATCAACCGCTTCATCTAAGGCCAAATTAATGGTTGAAGAATCGTCAATCTTGATAAT
>JBAXMC010000151.1:0-4097 GCA_037134495.1 Myxococcaceae bacterium | reverse complement strand
ACCTAATCCTCACTTGGGAACTGAGTTGCTCTTACGTGATCATCCAACAGCAGACCCTGTTCTCTTAACGGCGCAGTTGGTTGAGACGGCGGAGAGGGACGCAGAGAGAGCCTATGATATTGCGATGCGCCTATACGACACAAACAACATAGAGCACTTGGGATTAATGCTTCCACATGCTGCTAGAGCAGCCATGTTCGCACGACGTTTAGCGCCAGAAAGAATCGATCAAGGTGTCCAGATTTTTTTGAATCTATTACAGCAAATGAGACAAGCAGGGCAACCCATCAATTTTGAAGCGGTTGAAACAGAAGCCTTAAGAATGCTGGCAATAAACCCACAAGTATCTTTTAGTACCATGCAAACTGTTTCATCTCGGAGTCTTCTTTAAACTCTACAAGACGTCTCTTACACAGTTAATATGATAACTCATTTTAGAAGGTATACCCGCCGCCAAGTATCAAGTAACAATATGGGTTGCCATCAACTGTGGAAGACCATCCTACTGTTATGAAGTCATTCGGGTTTTGAATGTCGTGTTGCGCATGAAGCACAAATATCTCCCAAGCTGTAGGCAACCGCCATCCATTGTCCTTCTCGATCTAACTCCCATTCAAGAGCTCCCACGTCTTGAAATTTTAACCCACAAGTTGACGGTTGAGGATTATGGATCGTTACAACATGAACTCCATCTTTATCAAAAGGAGGTTTTAGATCTGCAACCAACTGGAAAACAGACTTGTTTACAGCAAGCTTCGATCACAAGCGACTCTTGAGAGAGCAAAGCCGCCTGAGCTGTGTACTTGAACAAATTGAGAAAGCGCCTTTGTGTTGCACGTAAACTTGAATTACGACAAGAATAATGTTATAATAAAATGATGATTTATAGAAAAATTTTAAAATATTTTATTTTTTGTTTTTTATTGCCTCAAATGCATGCGTTTTGTTGGGAATGGCCTTGGGTTGAGAAACATACTTCTCATGAAAAGCATTCTTATAAGATGAGGGTGGTGATTATTGACAAAACGCCTTCTCCTCGAAAAGCTGAACTTGGCCCTATGGAGGTGTTAATCTATGATGAGGCTGAAGGGATAGGAAAAGAACCGTTAACAAATTCATATAAACTATTTCCGGGTAATTTTTTAGACACTACTTTTAAATCAAATTGGGAATTAAGCAATGGAAAATGCTTTTTTAGTGTTTATATTCGCATCCCTACAACCCACTACGAAAACACTGTTTGTGTTTCTTATAATTTATTGATGAATATCCCAAATGATTGGTACAGAATCTGGTATTCATTAGGTGAGAATATAACTGTAGATAACGAAAATAAAGTGATAACATTGCGTTATATTTATCCGGCTCCTTCCCAGCAACCTGATTGGGAGCAGGAATTAAAGACAATCAAGCAAGAAGGATACACCGCTGTTTATCCTGAGATGAACCCAGAAAAAATGTTTGGTGCAATACGTAAGAATCTCCAGGTCTATTTTCCTCTTTAGGAAACGAGTCTAGGAAATACAACAATTCCTCAGAGACAGTAACCTGTTACTTGTTATGTTAGACACTTGATTGCCTCAGAGGGTATTGTTCAGGATGTTGAATGCGTTGCAAATCAAGATCAATATCAAGTTCAGGCCAATGAAAATGGTTGTTATTTTCTTTTACAACGTGAAAAATCTGTTCAATCGTTGCTTTTTTGAACCAAGGGAATTGGCTGAAAGACAGAAAAAATTCTTTTCCATCATCATAGAGCCAAAACCCAAATGAAGACAGATTCACCACTTCTGCTTTACGTAAAATATTTATTCCAGATATCTGTGAATTCTGACGCATGACCTAGAACTAACTCCTCTAACTCTCTCAATTGCTTCTTGAAAAACCCTCAAAATTTGCGAGCGACACAACAGGTTCAAGCCAAAACTTGGCCTCCCCATCAGGGGATGTAATATGAACGTGCATGCGAGATTCTTCAAGTGAGAAAAAGAAAAATCTGTATTTTTTAAAGCGCAAGATTGTTGGGCTCATTAAGATCCCTTAAACCAGAGTATCATATGAGCGAGCTCTTGTTTGTTCCATTTCCCAGTAATTTTTGAGCAACGCCATGAGTTTTACATGAAACTCTGCTTCAATTGGAGTCGCTTTAAAAATCCGTATAACTTCTGGGTGAAGCTCCTTAGGGATTTGGCTCAGCGTTGGGGCCAGTATCACAGGCGATTTGATTTTGATCTCAGATTTTATCCAAACTAAATTATAAGTTTTGTGACACCTGTTAACAACGCCCGTATGAATAATAAGCCCTGCTTTTTCAATTTCACGAATCAAGCGACTTACAGTTGCTTTTGAGCGACCTATCTTTTCAGCCAATGCTTTGAGGTCGATAAAAACTTGCGGTTTTTTCGGGCTGGATACCAAAGCCAGCTCCACCCAAAGTAATTTGGCTGAAGGCGAAATTTTAGATTCAATAACGTAAAGGGGGACGCGTACACAACGGCTCATGATTGCTCCATTTGACAAACTTGGCCGTCGACATTATTCTTGTCTCGGCTCTAAGGGCTGCCGTTTCCTAGTCTTTGTCGGAATATGGAAACGGCTTTTTTGTAGGGCACCATGCCTACAAGCAATCACTCTAAAATAGGCGTGTTTAGAAAAGATATCGGACGATTGCCTGATCCAGCCAGCCTCCCTATTGCGGTAGACTTCTAGAAGTGCACCTAAATATTCGATGATCTATTTCACCAAAGAACACGAATGGGCTCTCGTAGAAGGCAATGAAGCAACCATCGGCATCACAGACCATGCACAGCATAGTTTAGGTGACGTGGTTTATTTAGAACTGCCTGAGCCTGGCAAGAAGCTTGAGAAACATAAAATCTTTGGCGTTGTTGAAAGCGTCAAAGCCGTCAGTGATTTATTTTCTCCGATTTCTGGATCTGTGATAAAAACGAACCAAGAGCTGGTCCAAAATCCAGAACAAGTAAATCAAGACCCTATGGGCAAAGCCTGGATGGTCAAGGTTTCTATGGATAATCCCAGTGAATTAGACAGCCTTATGAACAGTGAAGCTTATCAAAAATACTTAAAAGAAGAAGTGAAGTGATTTTATGCTAACACGTTGGATGCTTAATTCTGCTGGTTTCTTAACGGCTATTCTAATGGTTCCGGGTATTCATGTAAAAAGCACGGACCAATGGCACTTGGCTGGAATTGCAGTAATTGCAGGTCTCGCTAATACCGTCATGGGGCCTATTTTCAAATTTTTCACGTTTCCATTTATTTTTCTCACCCTGGGCCTATGGATCTGGATTGCGAACATGATGCTCTTTTGGTTTGCGGGTTATGTTGGTCAACAGTTCGGATTCGGCTTTACTTTAGATGGCTTTTGGGCGACCTTTTGGGGCGCACTGGTGGTCAGCGGCGTGAATCTGTTTTTTGGATTCCTATTTAGGAGCGTTCGAGAGTGAAAATCCAAAGTCAAAATCCTGCTAAGAACTACGAATCTGTTGTTGAAATCGACTATGATTTAAGCCAAGTAGAGAATGCCGTACAAGCTGCGGAAAAAGCACTTCCAGCCTGGCGTGCGTTAGATATGGCCGAACGCATTACTGCTTTAAGAGCATTAGAAGCCGCGTTTAAAAACCATGAAGAAGAAATGGCGAGGATCATCACGCTTGAGATGGGTAAAGTGTGGTCAGAAAGTATTTTTGAAGCAAAAAATTTGACCGCCCGGGTGGAACTCACAATCACAGAAGCCTTGAAACGGGTCGAGACTGAATATCCAGCTGGTGTTGCCGGTGAAACACGGTATCACTCTCAAGGAGTCATGGCCGTTTTGGGACCGTATAATTTTCCTGCGCACCTCATGAATTCGCATATTATACCCGCGCTCATGACCGGGAATACGATTGTTGCCAAACCCAGCGAGGTTTGCCCCGGCGTCGGTCAGCTTTACGCTCAATGTTTCGAAGAAGCAGGATTTCCCACTGGCGTTTTTAACTTGGTTCAAGGCCGCGGAGATGTTGGAAAAGCCTTAGCCATTCACCCAAAAGTCAGAGGCGTTTTATTTACAGGCAGCTATGCAACAGGTCGTGCCC
>JBAXMC010000150.1:0-4121 GCA_037134495.1 Myxococcaceae bacterium | reverse complement strand
TGTTAGTAGCAAACATACAAGTCCGTAGTTAAAACAGTTATAGATGTCCGCAATCTGTTCATCTAGTTGCTCTTCTTTCTTCTAAAGCTATTTCGCTGATTGGCTGACCCTCCTGATCGAAACGAGCAATAGTCATTTGACCATATTCCACATCGATACGTCCATCCAAATATTCCACGAGTATAGCAGAGCACTTGGCATACGAATACCTGCTAGGTCCTTGAGGGATTTGAAAGGTTTTTCTGCGCCAACGTATGCAGTTATCTGCTCCCACATGTACGTCATGTTCTAGCGCACAAGCACGTGGGATATTCATACCTACAATCGGCATAAAGGCACTCTTGGGATTCTCTGGTTCTACCGTAAATCGGCTGTTGAACCTGGTTATAAACACTTCTTGAAGATAGCGATTGGCTTCTTCCCAGTTCGTAATTTTGTTATCTCTCAGCTCTTGAGGCAAACGTCCCTGGACTGTTCTAAAGGCACGTTCACTGCGTCCGCGAGCTTGCGGAGAACGAGCATAGATCGGACGTATACGAAGGCTTCTAAGAACTCTGGCAAATTGAACTCCCCCCTCGCAAGGGTCTCCTCCTGCCTTCGGTGTTCTGACAAAATGACTGCCTCTATCCGAGTAAAGTTCCGAGAACAGCCCCCGTGTTTCTAAAACTGTTTGCAGAGCCTTGAGGCAGCTTCGGGTGTCCTCTTCAGGAACAAATTTCCCATACAGAGCTTCACTGGTAGCATCGTCTAATACGTAGATTAAATCGCGTTTTCCATTTTCAACTCCCAGCCAAGGGTGCATGCTGGCATCTATATGAAGCATCATGCCTTCCATAGGTCGTCTTTCTCGTCGCTTACGGTGCTTGCCTCTTCCGGTTGATTTCTCCGCGTAGCCTGCTCGTTGAAGTAAATCTTTTACATAGCTGTAACTCACTGCAGTTCTGTGCTTCTCAGTTAACACTTCATGGAAGTGCTTGATGTTAAAGTCAAAATATCGTTCTTCTCTTAGAAGTAGTATTTCTCTAACAACATTTTCGCTAACTTTATGAGGCATGGTGCGACCTGCTCGTTTGTCATTTAGCTCATCTTCTGGTTCAGCCACGCATCGACTACGTAAACGTCGTATGTGACGTGGGCTGTAACCCAAAATCCGTTCGGCATCGAGCCAGCTAATTTGTCCTAACATTGCTTTACCTATTATGTCTTTTACCCGCATGTCTCTTATCTCCCGCGGGCTCCATTGCTGATTTGCCATGGAGCCCATTTAACATGCGGACATCTATGGGTGCTTTAAACCCGGACATCTATCTTGTTAGCTACACGAGCAAAAAAAAGATCTTGATCAGCTTTTATTGAAGAGCTATAAAAGAAGCGACACCCTGAGAATATCAGGATCTCGACGCGAAGCCGAGGTTCTCAGGAGCTTAAAATGAAATCTTTAACTAAGGGTGTCAGGTTTTTCACAGGGACTTTTGTCTCCAAAATTCTAGTTTCTCTACGAGAGCATATGCCTGTTTATGGGTATGGTGTTTGTGATGTGGAGGAGCGTTGGAATGGGCATTGTTAATTTTTTCTTGCAATGTGAGACATTTGTGCTACTGTGATCGCTATGAAGATTGTTAACGTCATAAAACAGTTTTATCTGTGGGTGGGTCCCAAACCTGCTTGTGATGCTGATGGGTCTTTATCAGAAGTGGCTGTTTGTTCTAAGACAAAACGCAAGCGTTATAGCTTTGCTGAGTTGATGGAAGGAGCGACACTTGAAAGTATTGAAGCTTTGAATGCCGAAACAGCTTGGTCTCTTGAAGGGACAGCAATAGGTAGAGAGCTTCTATGATTGTCAGCAAAAATATATTGAAGAATCCTGAAAAAATTGTTTTAGAAAATTCGTATTCAGTTCAGCATATTATTCGTAAATCAAAATTATATCAAAATTTGATGGTTGGTGAACAGTAAAGAAAGAATTTTTTAAAATTGTTTAAGTTAAGGGAGTATTCAAAATGTCAGAAAATCGTCAACATGCTTCTCATGAACGAGCAGCTAAACGTGAATTAAGCCTAAGAAAGTGTATACAATCTAAAAAGAAACCTTTTCGAGTCAGTGATTGGCTTGAAGATTTAGAGGATTATCGGACCCTTCTCTACCGAATTTCCCAGTCGAAGGGAGTGCTTCATGGCTACTTCTAGGTCTCCTCAACAAGGAGATGTCTACTGGATCGATCCAAACCCAACCTCTGGTCGAGAGATGAAAAATCGCCATCACTTTGTCGTTATTACAGCTGAAGCCATTAATTCTCTTGGGACATCGATGACCGTACCCATTACGACAGCTGGGGCTTTTGCTCAAAGGATGGGGTTAACTGTACCTGTTAGTGGTCGTAATACGATTGGAGTGGCTGTTTGTAATCAAGTTCGCTCATTTGACCTCCAAACCAGAGTGCAAATGGGCGGAGCGCGTTATGTGGAATCTTTAGATCAAGAAATAGTCTCAGAAATTATAAGTCGGGTTCTCAGTGTGATCGAGCCCGCAGAATAAACAATGTGGGGGGATAGGAAATTGATATGTTATTAAAAAAAACTTGGGTTCTTGTTGCCAATGGTTCTATGGCTCGTATTTTTGATTTTTCAAAAGGCTTTTTGGAGCAGTTTAAAGTGTTTAATCATCCAGCCACGAGAGCTCATGCTCATGTAGCAGAGAAGCATGCGATTACCGTCCATCATGAGGCACGGCATTTTGCAGAAGAAGTTTCACAATATCTGGATTTAAAGCGTAAAATGAAACAGTTCGAACAACTGCATGTCATCGCATCTCCTTTGTTTTTAGGTCTCTTGAGAAATCAATTAGACAGAGAAACACAGAGAAGTATTGGCCGACAGATCAACAAGAACCTTGTCGAAGAGTCGGTCGGGCATATCGATACATATCTAAGAAGTTAGAAATTTTTTGCAAACATTTGTGCTGCCTCACAATGAGAGGCAGCCCGACAGATGGCGCTTGCAACTCCTAAACCGTCGATTCCTATCTCTCTGATGGATTTGGTATTTTCTGGTTTAATGCCCCCCGTGGCAATCAAGCGATGTCGGCTAATGGCTCGTGCTTTCCGCAGCCCATCGAGGCCAAAAGGTTTTGATGAAGTAGAGTTGCTGGTTGATGAGAATACTGTGATAAGTCCTAAGTAATCTAAATCATACCTTTCTGCTTCCGCAACATCCTCAAGTGATTCAGCTGTGCCGCCCAAGATCATACTTCTTGGTATTATTCTTCTTGCAGCATCATAAGCAAGATCCGTTTTTCCGAGATGAACGCCATCTGCTTTGATCGCCAAAGCAATATCCACTCGGTCATTGATGATCAATGGAACTCCTAATTTTTGACACAACTCTTTAATCAAGATTGCTTGGTCATAAAAATCTCTGTCGTTATAAAATTTATCCCTCCATTGAACACAAGTGACTCCACCCTTAACGGCTTCTTCAATGAGAGAGAATATTTTCGTATGTGGCTCTAAAATGAGCTGTAGCCTGAGATCTATTAATTTTGCCATAAACTTTCCGTTTTTTTATTCCATCGAAGGTTCGATAACACTAAGAACACGATTCACTATCTCTGAACTCAAATCTTCGTCTAAAGTTTCAATGTAGCGAGCTGTTCCTAATTGTACTCTTGTTGAAATATCGAAAGAGCGGATCTGATTACACACAGCAATACCTTCTGTGTTGTATCCCAGAATTGGGACTGTTAATCCCATGTTCTTCGATAAGATACCACCAGATGCAACTGGAATGGTCATGACGATCCCTAACTCGTTAATTTTTTTAGGGGTAATGACAATGAACCGGTGCTTATTTTGAGATTCCATTCCTGGAACAGGGTTGGAATCGATCCAATATACGTCACCTTTTTTTGGGGTTTTTGGTCGAGTCATAAAACAACACTCGATTGGGTTAATAAAAACATTCTAACACTCCTTCAACATAAAAAATTAAAAACATCGTAACGCTAATTGCCATCGCTGAACAAAACCAAATTTATTTATTTTTTTTGAATTGTTAAAATCGATTCGATACGAGTAGTTTCTAAAATTATTTTTGTGTATTTGTGTATTTGATATATTTTTACGG
>JBAXMC010000149.1:0-4127 GCA_037134495.1 Myxococcaceae bacterium | reverse complement strand
TCCCTGAATCATGAATCCGGATAGAGCCGCCCCCGATTTCGTTGCCATTAATCACCAAATCATAGGCTCTTGCCTTTTCTAATTTGTCATCTTGAGGCGCCGTAAACGGATGATGCGCTGCGACATAGGCTTTTTTCTCTTCATCATAGTCAAACAAAGGGAAATCTGTGACCCACAAGATACCCCAAGTGTTTTTAGGAACCAGATTAAACTTAGCGGCCAAATGCATTCGAAGGCCTGATAAAACCGTATGGACCAATTTGGGTTTACCCATCTGGAACAAAATCACATCCCCATCTGAAGCCCCGCAAGCTTTTGTAATCGCCAACAAGCCTTCTTTTGAAATCACTTTCGCAAATGGAGACTGTGCCCAAGCCTGACCTTGTTCAGCAATTTTAGCGCGTCCGAGCCCAAAGCCACCCAAGTGTTTAACAACATCTTCTAGCTTATCTAACTCAGCGCGTGAAAGCTCACACTCTTTAGGAACACACATGGCTTTGATCATGCCGTTATTGCCCAAAGTTTGTTCAAACAAAGGCACCCCTGCTCCGTTCAAACTTCTTACCAAATCAGTGATATCTGTGTGCTCTAAACCAAATCGAATATCTGGCTTATCGTTTCCAAATCGAGCCATCGCTTCGTCATAGGTCATACGCTGAAAAGGAGCTTCGAGAGAAAGCCCTAAAGCTTTTTGGAAAATCGTTTTAAATAATCCTTCGGCCATGGTCTGAACTTGGTTTTCATCGACAAAGCTCATCTCAACATCGATTTGGGTAAATTCTGGCTGCCTATCACCTCGCAAATCTTCATCCCTGAAGCATTTTACGATTTGAAAATAGCGATCCATTCCCGCCATCATGAACATTTGTTTGTAAAGTTGAGGGCTCTCGGCAAGAGCAAAAAAAGATTTTGGCTGATGTCTGCTTGGTACTAAAAAGTTACGAGCTCCACCCGGTGTATATTTGACCAAAATAGGCGTTTCTAACTCTAGAAAATTATTCTCATCAAAATAACGGCTAGCTGCTTGCATAACATCGTGGCGCAATTTAAAATTCGCTTGCAAACTTGGGCGTCTCAAATCCATGACTCTGTGAGTCAAACGCTTTTCTTCACCGGTATCGATTTGATTTTCAATTAAGAACGGCGGTGTTTCAGAAGGGCTAAAAATTTCGAGTTTCTGGACGTCTATCTCGATTTGGCCAGTTTTTAATCTTGGGTTAGGAGCACCACCGTTTTGAGTCCGATCTTCTACAATTCCAACAATCCCAATGCACCACTCACTGCGCAAGTCGTCAGCCAGAGCATGCCCAGCAACACTGGTTTCGGGCTTAAAAACAATCTGAGTGATGCCATAACGATCGCGCAAATCGATAAATCGACGACCACCATGGTCTCTAACAGCTTGCACCCAGCCCATCAAAACTACTTTTTGACCCAAATTTTCTAAAGTCAAAGCGTTACAAGTGTGTGTTCTAGGATGCTGCGTAATAAATTCAGACATCTTGGATAACTAGTAGATTGCGGGCTTATTTTCAAGTTCGAAAACCTCACCCTAAATCCCTCTCCACCAAGTGGAGAGGGACTTAAAGACAAAATTCCCCCTCTCCAGTTGCTGGAGAGGGGGTTAGGGGGTGAGGTTTTTGTATTTCAAACACTGGTTCTAACTGCTTTTTTAACGCCTTCTAAGTTTTCTACAGCCATCAGAAAATTCTCAGAAGCATCTACCCGAATGTGATCTCCACAAACCAGATAAGTACTAAAGCCTTCTTGGTGCTCAAACACAAATCGCATTGGCTTCGAACCTACATGCTGTTTACACAAATCATGTATAGATTCCAGCAAACTAATCGCATCTGAATTTAAGAATACGTCTACGAAACGCGTCTTTTCTTCCTGAGCTTTAGCCAGCATAACCACGCTTTCAAGCCTGATTTTAGGCATACTAACTTTGCCTTCGTCATCAATATCATCGATAATTACGCGGCCTTTAAATAACAGCGGCTCTTTGCTTTTTAAAATAGGCTCAAATTCAGCGTAAACTTTATTAAAAGCCAAGATTTCAGCATGACCAAAGTTATCTTCAACGGTCACCACGGCCCAACGACCATCACCGCTTTTAAGTGGCCGCTCACGCAGATCCATGACCATACCCATAATCAAAACACTTTCGTTATGTTTGGCTTGAGTCAGCTGAACGGTTGGCAATGCCCCAAGGCGCTTGGCTTCTCCATGATAGCGATCGAGTGGGTGGCCAGAGAGATAAAAACCTAAAGTCTCTCGCTCTAAATTTAATCTTTCTTTTTCCGGCCACTCTTTGACATTTTCATAGCTTTCAGAACTTTCGATTTCGAGACCAAAGAGAGTCGCCTGCCCACGCTGACGATCTTTGTTGGTCTTTTGAGCACAAGCAATCGCTTTTTCAACCGCCATATAAAGCTGTTTTCTGGAGCGTCCAAACCCGTCAAAGCCGCCCGACTTAATCAAAGCCTCTAAAACTCTCTTGTTAATTTTTTGAAGCGGCACTTGCTCGCACAGCTGAAAAAGATTCTTAAACGGCCCTTCTTTGTCGCGAGTTTCTAAAATTACTTCTAAAGCTGCATCTCCAAGGCCCTTCACAGCTTCTAACCCAAATCGAATACGGCCTTCATCCACGGTAAATTTTCTAGAAGAAGCATTAATATCAGGTGGAAGCACTTCGATATTTGAACTTCTGGCTTCTTGAATATACTTAACGACATCTTCCGTAGAATCAGACGACGTAGTCAGCAATGCTGCCATAAATTCTACAGGATAATAACACTTCAAGTAGGCTGTTTGGTAAGTAATCAAAGCATAAGCAGCGGCATGACTCTTGTTAAAACCATAGCCTGCGAATTTTTCGATCGAGTCGAAAATGCCTCCTGCTTGAACTCTGTCAACGCCATTTTTCTCACAGCCCGCAATAAACTGAGCACGCTGCTGTTCCATTTCTTCAAATTTTTTCTTACCCATGGCACGGCGCAATAAGTCTGCCGTTCCAAGACTATAACCCGCCAGAACTTGAGCCGCCATTAGGACTTGTTCTTGATAAACAATTGTCCCGTAGGTTGGCTTCAAGACAGGTTCTAAAAGTGGATGCGGATAAACAACTTTTTGGCGACCATGCTTTCTATCAACGAAATCATCCACCATTCCAGATTGCATCGGCCCGGGTCGGTATAAAGCACCGGCTGCGATAATATCTTCGAAACAATCGGGTTTTAATTTACGACACAAGTCTTGAAAACCACCAGACTCTACTTGAAACACGCCCAGCGTATCACCTGAAGCAATAAGCTCATAAACTTCTTTGGACTCTGGAGCATGAGGCGATAACAAGTCAACAGTGAGTTCAGGCTTGCCTTCTTTCAGCAAACGCTCATTAATTAAGTCTTCAGCATGAGCAATAACATCGAGCGTTTTAAGACCCAAAAAGTCAAATTTAACGAGCCCTGCATACTCGACTTTATCTTTGTCAAACTGCGTAATTAATTCGCCGTGCGCCCCTTGGAAAATAGGAACATAATCAACCAGAGGCTTATCGCCGATCACGATACCGGCGGCATGCATTCCTGCCTGACGATAGAGGCCTTCAAGCACTCGTGCCGTATCTAAAACACGTTTATAAACAGGGTCCTGACGGGCTTTTTCTTTAAGCTTTGGTGCATATTCTAAAGCTTGGTCTAAATCTGGTTTTTGGCCATCGATCAGCAATGGCATTGGCTTTGTCAGTTCGTTGATTTCGGAAAAAGTCACTCCGAGCGTCCGGGCAACGTCTTTAATCGCACTCTTAGGATTGAGACCTGAATAAGTGGCAATTTGGCCCACATGATCACGGCCATATTGTTCCGTCACATATTGAATCACTTCGCCCCGACGTTCTTGCATGAAATCGACGTCAAAGTCAGGCATTGAAACACGTTCTGGATTCAAAAAGCGTTCAAAAAGCAAGTTATAAGGCAACGGGTCAATATCAGTGATCCGAAGTGCATAAGCCACCAAACTACCAGCACCCGATCCTCGACCGGGTCCCACTCGAATGCGCTTATCTTTAGCCCAGTTAATAAAGTCTTGAACGATCAAGAAATAACCTGAAAAACCCATCCCCC
>JBAXMC010000148.1:0-4149 GCA_037134495.1 Myxococcaceae bacterium | reverse complement strand
GCCAGGCACTGGGTGGCCACGAAAAAGATGAAGCCTGGGAAGATAGATTCAATGAACTGATTCAAGTGCTGAACCGCCTCGAGAATAGACTGAGTCGTCGATGAAGGGCACTCGATACCCGGCAGCACAGCGTTTAGCTTATGTGCGCCTGCTTAATGGCCTGCTCGAAGAACTTACCCACGATCCAAACTGGTACAGCCAGGACCCAAGGGTTCTTGAAGACAAGATTGCACAGCTATTGGGTAGCACGCGCGTCGCTTGGGTGCTGGGTGATATTGCCAAGAAGATTGAGAGTATGACGCAAGAAGACTTCCAGAAGCAACTGGCTCCAGTCCTAGGCGTTACAGCCTTGGCAATTCCAACGGCTGACGAGCTTCGAAAACTATTTGTGCAGCAAAACCTGAAACTGATTAAGTCGCTATCGGAGAATCATATTAACCAGGTCGAGCAGATTGTACTCACGGGGCTGCGTCAAGGCTCACACGTCAAGGACCTGGAGCGCGTCATTAATAACCAGCTGGGTGTAACGAAGCAACGAGCTCAGTTGATTGCTCGGGACCAGGTCAGTAAATATTCAGGCGATTTAACAAAGCACAACCAGACTTATGTGGGCATTACCCATTATCGCTGGGAAACTTCTAGAGATGAACGAGTGAGACCAGAACATAAAGCATTAGATGGTCAAATATTTGCTTGGGATAGTCCGCCTGTTAGTCATAAATCAGGTGAGAGATTTCATCCTCGGCAGGGTTATCGATGTAGATGCGATGCGATTCCGATTGTTGAATAAATAATTTCTTGCAATTGAAAAAAAATGGGAACATTTTGGACTTCTTTGAATTTAGTGTTGTTGCATTGTTTATTCGGAGATTCGTTATGAATAAAAAAATAGTTGGTTTTGCTTTTCAGATCTTTTTTCTTTCTTCACTGTCTTATGCGGATATCAGAGTTGATGCTCGAGATTCGGCAAGGAGGAGTTCTTTATGTTCTCAGCTGAACGATGCATCCATTGCTTTTGGTCAGCTTTCACCGCCAATACCGATTTCTTCCGCGGCGCTTTGTTGTCAGTGGTGTGGTGAAGATAATCTTTGTGCTGCTGCGGTGTTTTCAAATGGGAACTGTACATTTTACAACTCAACGGATTTTGTTGAAAAACCTGGGCACGTTGTGCTCTTGCCCAATGCGACCACACCTGCGCCTACGCTTGTTCCTACTCCCGTTCCTACTCCTGTGCCACCGTCTAATGGCCTGTTGGCTGCCTGGAGTCGAGCAGGTGGAACCTATAAAGATGGGACGGACCAGACAGCTCGTTATAGCATATGGGAAGGAGTTGTAACAGATGCTCTTACGCTGATGCAGTGGGAGCAAACAGGAAGCACAAATGGAATGAGTTGGTCATCTGTACCTAACTATTGTGCAGCACGAACCACGGGTGGCTTCAGTGATTGGCGTGCTCCTAACATAGGCGAACTTCAAACTTTGGTTGATTTTACGATTGCCCTGTCAGCTGTGAGTATCAACGCAGCAGCCTTTCCGAACACTTCGACTGCTGACTTTTGGTCGTCTAACCAGGATGTGGGCAATGCTGGAAACTCCTGGACGGTTGGATTTGGCAGTTATGGCGTTTCTTATTGGGATACTATTGCTACGCTCGATGAAGTTCGCTGTGTGCGTTCTAAATACCCGACACCGCCTGCAGAACGTTATACAGTCGCTTCAAGTGTTGTCACTGACACTGTAACCGGGTTGATTTGGCAGCAACATGCTCCTGCGAGTACCTATACGCAATCTGAGGGTGTTGCTTATTGTACCAACCTGAACTTGGGTGGTTTCAGTTCCGGCTGGCGTTTGCCAACAATCAAAGAACTGGCTACTTTAGTCGACTACAGCGTGCCGCAGTATAGTCTCATGATGGATGCGACGGCTTTTGCCGGAGAGCCGGCAAGTTGGTTTTGGTCATCAACTCCGTTGGCAGATACTCCTGCTTACGCCTGGAACGTCCATTTCGATGTCGGCAACGTGAATGACAACTATGTTTCCAACATTCTCTTTGTTCGGTGTGTGCGTTAGTGCTGCTTTAGACCGGCCGATATTTTTCTTCCTCTGCGCGATGAGCGCAGAGTTGTCTTTTATTATGAAGCATCCGATAATAAATTCGAAATTCTGCAAAAAAAATAATTTCCAGAGAAATAAAAGAGCCTCAAATCATACCTGCGCCTGTTAATCTGTTTACATGTCCGTTCAAAGATTTGATTTTGTAGGCACGACGCAAGCTTTAGAAACCACTCCACAAGGTTTTGTGCGGGTAGATGCACGCCTTACACGAACGGGCATCTTTACTTACACGCAAGATGGCAAAGTCACGCGAGAACTTCGATTACCTGAAGAAGTTTTTCGCTGTGACTCCCTCAAATCCATTGCTGGAGCCCCCGTGACCGATTTACATCCCGATACTTTTGTATGCCCTGAGAATGCTAAAGAACTGGCCGTTGGATTTGCCGGCGAAGACATCAAGCCCGATGGTGATTTTGTGACAGCCAAACTGACCATCACCGATGCCGCTGCGATTGAAGGCCTCAAAGAAGGCTCGCGCAAAGAGATTTCGCTTGGCTATACCTGTGAAATTGAAGACTCCCCAGGCATTCACAATGGTGAGCCTTACGATTCCATTCAACGTAATATTGTGGTTAACCACATTGCTTTAGGCCCAAAAGGCTGGGGTCGTGCAGGCCCTGAAGTGTCGGTCAAAACCGATTCTGATTTCCAAAAGCGTGTGACTGAACGCGTCAAGCTGATCCAAAAGTGCCAAAAATATTTGACTCGCATTGATGAACAAAGTGACCGTGATTTAAAAATTGCTGTGGTTCAAAAAGCTTTGCCCGATTTCGATTTAACCGATGCTGAAGATTTGTATGTTGATGGTTTGTTCGATGCCGTTACAGCCTTGAATGACCAACGCAATGACAGTTTAGCGAAAGCGCAGTTAGCGATAGCTAACGCGTCCGCCGTAACCCAAAGGGTGAAGGTGGATCTTTGGACTCAACCCCTCGCTTCACATTTGTAGGAGAGATATTTTGCAACTGATTTATTCAAGTACTCGTAAGACTGGCATCGTCGGTCAGAAAACAGATTCAGGCCCCAGCTATGTTGTATCAGCGTTTTCTGAGAAAGCTGTTGAGGCTGGCACTCTGGTTGTCTTCGATGGTGACCAGAAATGCCGAGCACCAGCCACCAAGGAAGATTTAGGTTTCGCGCTGGGCATGGTGTTGTCACAGGGCTTTGCCATCAAACCCGGCAGTATGCTGAGTATTTTGCGCTCAGGCCGAGTCTGGGTTGAAGCAGGTGGTGATATTGCCGCTGGCAGTTCTGTCTTTGTAAATCTAAAATCAGGCGCTTTTGTTGCTCAAGAAAGCCCCGAAGCTATCAAGCTCAAAAACGCTTGTTTTCTATCGAGCGGCAAAAAAGATGATGTTGTTGAACTAGAACTTAATTTGATTGGGGGTGCACAGTGAATATGATTAACAGATTGGATGCGAGCCTAGATGGTCGCCAGGTGGCTTTCTTAGAGAACCAGCTCGAACACATAAAATCTCAGACTTACGATATTCAGTATCCGGCTTTGAAAGCTCGACTGTTTATTCCTGTCAGCAATGATATCCCAAATGGTGCTGCGAGTTTCACGTATCAAAGCTGGGATGAATTTGGGCGTGCTGAGTTAATCTCAAGTTACGGGGATGATTTCAAGCGCGTCGGTGTTGGCGTTAAGGAGTTTGTGGGCAGTATCAAATCTGTGGGAGCTTCGTATGCCTACAGCATTGAAGATTTAAGACGCTCAGCTTTTTCGGGTGCCAACTTAGATAGTCGACTCGCACGAGCTGCTCGCAATGCGATTGAATTCGAGTTGGATCATTTAGCGGCGTTTGGTCACAAAGATAGCCAGCTCTTTGGCTTTTTGAGTAATCCCAATGTGCCGGCGAAAAAGACAACTGCTTGGTTTGGTCAACAGCCAAAAGACACACGTAAAATCTTAGATGACTTGGCTGGGATGGTCAGTGATATTATCGACCGTACCGAAGAAGTGCATGCGCCCGATACGATTTTGATGCCCACAAAGCATTATGCTTATCTGGCTCAAACTCCAGTGAATCC
>JBAXMC010000147.1:0-4205 GCA_037134495.1 Myxococcaceae bacterium | reverse complement strand
CACAAAGCAGCGATTGTTGAAGTTAACTGCGAAACTGATTTCGTAGCTAAAAACGCTGACTTTCAAGCTTTGGTTTATAATCTTGCAGAACGTTCTCTGAAAGTTTCAGACTTGATCGCTGATACAACAGGCCTAATCAACGATAAAATTGCAACGATTGGTGAAAAAATCGCTATTCGTCGCAATGTTGTTTTAGAAGGCGGCGATCTCTATGGTGCTTATCTTCATGCAGGTGGCTCTATTGGGGTTGTGGTTGAGCTAAAAGGCGCTTCTGGTGCACAGCAAGGCTTGGCTAAAGATTTGGCCATGCATGTAGCTGCAGCAGCTCCTCAGTTTTTGAGCCGCTCAGAGGTTGATGCTAAAACCATGGATGCTGAGCGCAGTATTTTGAGAAATCAAGTGCTTGAGCAAGGCAAACCAGAAAACATGGTCGATCGCATTGTAGACGGAAAAATGGAAAAATATTTTTCTGAAGTTTGCTTGCTTGAACAAAAATTTGTGAAAGATCCTGACACGGTGATCAGCAAATTGTTAAAAGACGCAAATGTGACTTTGACGCGATTTGTCCGTTACAAAGTCGGTGAAGGAATTGAAAAAAAGGCAGATGACTTTGCACAAGAAGTCGCAAAAATGATAGGGTAGCCGGGTATGACCAAAACCCTTACCGTATTGTTGTTTCTCCTGACGCTGTCTGCCTGTCAGGGGGAGCAAGAGATCATTGGAAATCTATCTGAGACTCAGGCCAACGAAGTTTTGGTGGTTTTAGATTCTCAGAAGATTCGCGCTGTTAAAATAGCTACAGTAGCTAAAACAGGTAACAAAGCCCCAACGTATTCGATTCAAGTAAGAGGCAGCAAAGCTCCAGAAGCTTTGCGTATTCTGGTGGACAATCGTCTTCCAAGGGCAAGAAGTGCGGGTCTTGGTGAAGTTTATCCCAGTGATTCCAGCAGTTTGATCCCGAGTCAAAGTGAAGAGAAAGCAAAATTTCTAAGAGCGACTCAAGGCGAAGTTGAGAACATGCTGAAAGTGCTTCCTGGCATTGTAGAAGCACGCATTGTGATCGTGATCCCGGATCAAAATGTGGTGCGTGATTTAAGTTCGGCCCCACCCAAGGCAACCGCTTCAGTGGCGATTGTTTATAATCCGATTGATTTGAAGGGAACACCTCCTGTTAAAGCTGAAGAGATCAAATATTTAGTCGCATCTGCGATTGAGGATCTGACACCCGCCCAAGTGAGTGTACTGATGTCTGAAAATCTGCCTTCAACGTTGATGGGTTTGCCAAAATTACTCAAGAAACCGGTCAAGCCTCTTGAAGAAACAACTCCTATTTCCATGTTCAGAGACGATGTTCTGATGTGGCTATTTGGTGTCTTAGCTTTGGCAGGTGTTTTGCTCGGTATTTTTGGTATTATTCGAAACCGATCGTTGCGCGATCAATTAACCAAGGCACTGAATGCCCATACCGGATCTTGAAGGTTTAAAACCTGCTGAGCGGGTTTTAAAAGTCGTGTCAGCCTTATATGCAGGCGAGCCTTCGGCTGAAGATACCGAAGTTTTAAAAGCTTTGCTGGCGAAATATCAAGATTTTCAGTCACAGTCTTACTTTTTGGGTATCCATCCTAGTTGGTTAGAAGCGTTGGTGGCTTCTGAATCTGTAGGTATCCAAGAAGCTTTTAAACAGCAAAACCCTGTCTTGATGCAGGTGTTAAAAACAAAGCTGACGCGTATGTCTCAGCAAGATAATTTGCTGGAAACAGGTCAGCGTGAATTGGCTGCTTATTTAGTAAAAGCAGGCCGTGCTAAGACGGTCAAATTATTAGCTAAACTACCGGCAGACCAGCAAGAATCTGTGCTCACGCAGCTTGCAAAAGCACCTCAAACTGTTTCTTCTGAGTTTGAACTCGAATTTATCTTTGAAATACAGTATTCTAATTCTAGTGACCTATTTAAAGAGGTCGGTCTTTATTGTAAAGATCCATCTCAAATCAATGAATTGGCGCAGCGTTTGGAGTACGCACAGGGCCAGAAAATAATTGCTTTATTAAAAAAATGATTCTTCTTTTACTAGCGGCTTTTTCCATACCCTGGACTCCAGATTTGGAGCGTGCCATTCAAATTCAGATGCAATACACGAAAGATCCGGCTCAATTGGCCGTGCTTTCAAGTTTGCAAGAGCTTAAAAATTTGGATGGTGTCACTGAAGTACCTTTGGGTAAGGTGCGCATTACGGGCTATTATACGCCGCTGGTTTATACGCGTGAAAAAGCTGAAAAACATGCCAAAATGCAAGGTTCTGCTTTTCTCAAAAATCCCAAAGGTATTGTGAAGCTTATGAGTTATCGTGGGAAAAAATCAGGAAAAGATTTATACTCTCTGCTTGGTGATTTGCCACGTGGAGCTTCAGGAACGCCATTGATTGCAGGTTATTCTGCGGCTGTAGATCCTAAGATAATACCCTATGGCAGCGTTCTCTTGGCTCATATTGATGGCAAACCGCGTTTATTATTTGCTCAAGATACAGGGGGCAAAGTCCAGCGCAATCATGAAATCGATATTTATACAGGCATTGGCGAAAAAGCTCGAAAAGAAGCCATGAAGCATTATAAACCGCATGAAGTTAGCCTGCTATCTTTGAGTTTTGACGAGTGAGTTCTAAATATTCACGAGGGTTTAATACTCTGATTCCTGTTGGATTATCTTCTGGAAAATGCTTGAGATTTCCTGTGATCAAAACGGCGTTAAATGAAGCTGCTAAATGATAAAAAACGGCATCTTTAGGATCTGTGAAAATATCTGACGTTGGATTTGGATTTTCATGAGTCATGTGAGACATTTTGATGCAAGTCTTAAGCCAGAAAGGTGGGAATCCGAATTGTTTGAACTTGGGTCTCGTCATGACTTCTAAGTATTCTAAAACAATATCGGGACAGGTAACCAAGATAAGATTACCCATGAGAACCTGTTCTACAATTTGCGATGGAGCGCTTTGTGCCTTGATTCCAGCAGACACAATGACATTTGTGTCTAATACGATTAATCGGTTCATTGCTTGCTTTTTCGAGCGTTGTTTATTTCTTCATTAACTTCTTCAAGAGTCATCTGGTCGAATCCAAGTTCAACAGCTCGTTGTTGCCAATTGTGCAAGTTAGAAAGTGCCATTGCTCGCTCGAGTTCTAAAAATTGAGTTTCCAGATGATTTTTTTGAGCTGGCACTAAAAAATAAGCAGGACCCGAACGACCTTCCAATAAAAGAGGTTCATGGGCGAACATATTCACAGCCTTGAGGCCTTTTTGTTGTAGGTCACGTAAAGCGATTGTTCTCATGTTTTGATTGTAGACAAATTGTCTACAAATGTCAATTTGAAGAATTGCAACTTGTTGCTTAAGCCCCTGCTTGCGTTGTTTTGTTTCGCTGATACAGGACTTGCCCATCAACATGCGCTTCATATTTTTGTTCTTCTCTTTGAATCTTGGTGCTCAATCAGCTGATTTTTTATGGGTTCCACGGTTGCCAGATGTCTTTGAAACAGATTCCCGGGGACTCGCAGAACGAATCCACAATGGCTATCAAACTTTTAAAAAGGGTTTCCAGCGGCTTCTTACTTTTGAATCCAAAGAAAAAGTTCGGACTAAGCTCGATTTAGGCGAATCTCTTCAGGCGCCAGCAACAAAGCAATTGGTTGCTTCGCAGCAAGATGATTTCTTGCAACTGCTTTTTCATCATCGTTTCTCAAATAGGGATGAGTATTTGACAGAAAAGAGCCGACTTGATGCGCTGCTTGAATCAGGCAAGCAGCTTACTGCCAAAGAACGTTTTTTTCTTGAAACTCTAGATGCTTATTCGCAAATTGCTGATTTGCAGCCATCAAACAAAGTAAATCTTGAACAAGTTGATTCTGCGGGTTACGCAGTCCCGATTTTATCTCTTCCTGCTCCCAATGCGTTGATGATAGCAGCTCTTGCTATTGCACCTTCTGTAGAGTTAGGGGGGAGAACTTTATCGCCAGAGATTCTGGACTCTTTTAATGAGTCCTACCCTACTCAGGGAAATTATCGATTCGTGCGTTTGTTGATCGGCTCTGAAGAATCTTTGGTTTGTAAGACTACCGATTCGAATCTAAAAGACCCATTTTGCTTGCAGTTGACTCAGGTCAATTCTGATGAAGAATATCTGAGGAACATAGTGTCTTATTGCGAATACC
>JBAXMC010000146.1:0-4221 GCA_037134495.1 Myxococcaceae bacterium | reverse complement strand
TTTCTTGTAAGAAGCGTGGATTCTGTGGTTCTTGCATGGCTCGTCGCATGAGCGATACGGCTATTCATCTGGTCGATTCAGTTATTCCGCCCGTTCCAACCCCCATGCGCTATCTGATGGCTTATGACGGCAAGGCACTCAATCAGGTCATTAACTCTTTTACTGGTATTATATTCAGCTGGCTTCGAAAGAAAACGAAACAAGCTAGGATCAAGATAAAGTCTTTTCAGGTGCAGCCAGGGAGTGTCATATTTGTTCAACGTTTTGGGTCTGCCTTGAATCTTAATTTACATCTTCATGGGCAATTTTCAGATGGCATCTTTGAGAAGACCGAGTCTGGAGAGATTGTATTTCATAAAACACCGGCGCCTAGCAGAGTTCACCGATGGCTTCAAAAACAGGATTTAAACCAAGAACAATCTCTGTTGGCTCATTGTTATAATTCTTCACTGCGATATCTCAGTGCCTTTGGTCCTAATGCAGGCAAGCCGCTTATGCGGGTATTTGAGAACATGCCAGTGTATAACCAATCCAGAGAGGAACGTACAGTTGCTGGTTTTAACTTACATGCTTCTATTGGTATAGCAGCCGAAGATCGTCAGGGGCTTGAGCGTCTTTTAGGATACATGGGGAGACCGCCCTTATCTGAAAATAGACTTTCAAAAACCAAAGATGGGAAACTGATTTTGCGGCTCAAAACACCCTGGGGCGATGGAACTTCTAAAATAATTCTATCACCTCCAGCTTTCGTACGATGAAAGAATATGGTGGAGAGAAGAAAAAATATGCTCCTTGGTACGGGCGCGGATACCCTCAGCTTACACATGACTATAATTATATTAAGTACAAAAAGTTCCTTGGCATGGATATCGTTTCCAACCCAGAACTTATGCTCAGAGAGGATGTGTCTGCTGCGGTTATTGTTGACGGGATGATGTATGGTGAATTTACAAGTAAGAAGCTAACGAAATACATCAACGAACAAAGTTGTGATTTCATGGAAGCCAGAAGGACCGTGAACGGAGTTATGCACGCTGACAGAGTTGCCGCTATCGCCAGAAGATGGGCTCAATACTTTAGAGATAGAAAAAATAGCCAGTATGCGGGTTTGTTCAGTTGGTTGATTTTGCCTGCCAATCATCTAAGTTGCAATTAGTAACAAGCCAAAGGAGAATTCATGAAAAGCTTTATGTTATTCGCGTTTTTATGCAGTGCCTCCTTTGGTGAACCATTATTTAAGGCTGAGACGATTAACCCTGATGGTTCTGATAGGCCCGTCTTGGTTGTAACCCTGGCTAATGGACAAAAGATTCTATCCAAGAAGTCCATCTACCAGGCAGAGGCAACCAAACTCTCTATCAAGAACAATATTCTGATTATGTCCTACGAGGGCGGTGCTCGCTCCAAGTGGACCGATGTTCTCAAGTGGAGACTGAATTCCAAAAAGAAAGACTTTGTTCTTATTGGAAGAACCTACGATATTGAGGACACGGTTGGCAATTATCCTAGCGAGCGTTTTGACGCCAACTATGTGATCGGCAATTTAGACCGAACTGTTGGAAAGAAGAAGAAATCATGTTCTTTTAAGTCAAAGAAGACCTATTTGACGACCTATGATTTTCCAGATGACAAGGATGACTCTCTGAAAGAGCTAGAGAAGGCTTGTTCTATGAAAATAGATAGGGATTGAGGGTAGAGGGGTCAGTCAACCCCAACGTACCCATTCCGAAAGCGTTTTCTTCCCAAGTGACGTAGCGTTTAGCTTCTGGTTTAAGCGATTTGATTAGACGATTCGTAAATTTCATGTTTAACAATCCTGGCTAGCGTTTGGCTAGCGGTTCAAGGGTTACAGCTAGTGAGAACCTAATAAAGAAAATAAAGGGATCAGATCTTTCGCTTTATCAACTAGAATAAAGTAAAAGATCTGACCCCTTTGACATTTCATCAATGACAATAGATGTGATTTTGTGGCGGCGAGAAAAACCGTTAACGCAGAAGACTGCAAACACAAGATAGCGGTCATCGCTCGAAGATGGGCCCAGTACTTTAGAGAAAGAAAGACTGGCCAGTATGCGGGGCTATTAAGCTGGCTGAACCTGCCCGCCAATCATCAATCTTGTACCTAATGTTTTTAAGGGAGCCAAAAATGAAAATATTCAGCCTCATAACGGCTATAACACTCAGCTTTGGCTCCATGGCATTCCAAACCGCTATCGGGGATCTAAATGCAGATGGCCTTTTGGACAGAGTTCAGATCATCCCCCCCCAAAAAAGCGCTGTTTTATGGATTCGAAAATGAACTAGCGATTAAGGGCGGGGTTATTCATATCACCTATGAAGGTGGAGCCCGATCACAGTGGGTAGACATTTTTAAATGGAAATTTGATTCCTCAAAGAATGACTTCGTTTTAATAGGAAGAACGTACAAGATAGTAGACAATGCTAACGAGTATCCAACTGAAAAGAAAGATCTATCTTCTCAAATATGACATTGTTGAAACGCCCGTAGATGATCTCTCAAAGCTTAAGAAGGTTTGTCCTATTAAGTAGCCTTGTATTTCTTCTGCTTTGCGTAAAACAGTCTCGAAATTTTTGATCAGAGCTGCTTTTATCGATCGGTGAAAAATCCGAAGAATGAGAGAGAAAGGAGACCTAAGCTCCATCTTCACATCAATTCTGGTTCTGTTTTCGCTCATTGCAGCAAATAAATACTCGCATGTACACTTTTGCGCTGGGAAAGAGTTGTAGTGGAAAACAAACTTACGGTTTGGTATTACGTCGTCAATATAAAATAGAATCTCTCCGTATTTTTTTAGCTTAACTCTGACGACAGCCCCTGGAGCCATCGGGCCATCGTTTTGAATAGACTTAATTCTGGCCTTAGGATCTAAGCTGAGCAAAAATGACGGGTCTGTAAGAAAGTCCCAGATTGCTGTAATAGGGAGACTTGTTTCGAATGATGAATCAAGTAAAATTGGTGCTTTATTTCCGATTAGTTTAGTTGATAGTTTAAGTTTGTCAATCAGGTGGCTTTTATTGTGGTTTTCCTTTGGTTAACGTTTCAGCATCTCTCAGCTTCCATTAAATACGCCCCCTTGCGCGATTCAAAACCTGCTTTATTATATGTTTATGATAAAAATTAATCTTGTTTTTGGTGTTTTTTTTATGTCAATTCTCCAAATGGGTGCTTCTTGTAACAGCGAACTAAACCGCATGGCACCAGACCCAGAAAAATCCCCATTGCATCATGCCGTCAAACTAAACGACATGGAGAAAGTGAAAAAATTAATTGAGCAAGACGGTGTATCTGTTAATTCAACTGATGATAGCAAAAACACACCGATGCATATTGCTGCCTATCAAGGACAGATACCCATGATCCAGTATCTCGCTAGTCAGGGAGCTGACTTAAATGCTCGAGATATTCCCAAAGGTAGAACTCCCCTTCATGTTGCAGCTGTGCAAAGTTTTTGGACTACGGACTACGAAGATGTTTTGAAAACCTTGATTGACTTAGGTGCTGATGTTCATGCGGTAGATTACGACAAACAGCAAACCGCCTTACACAGAGCTGCCAATTGGATGAAGGAAGGTAATGTTATGGCGTTGATTCAGAAAGGAGCCAATATAGGTGCTCTAAACTCAGCAGCTAGAACTCCTTGTGATGAGATTACTGATCGCGCCAATGGGATGAAGTCTGAAGACCTCAAGACTTTTAGAAAAAAGATCTGCAATGTTAAGAAGTTGGTTTGCAGTAAATGATTTTTTTATTGATTCTTTTGGCTAATGGCTTATTTGCGAATCAAGACCAGCAAGCTTCGAAGTACAAAAGCAGTTAAACTGGGGAGAACCCCTGGAATATGGTCAGCGATGGGTAATAGATTTCAAACCACCCAAGCCGACTGATACCCCAACGACATATTGGCAAGATTTTCGTCTGCCAACTATAACATGCCAATCAGGCGCCAGGTGTCTTTCCGGAACCGGTCAATCGTTCATTAATCCGTTGACTGGCACTGTTTTAGGCTACTGAGCATTATGTGCTCTAACAAGGCAGCTTATGTTTTTGCCTATTACTCTGCGAAAAACGGTTTAAATCTTAATAAGAAAGAAGCCATTGATTTCGCGAAAAAATCAGCTCTTTCGGAAGTCAGTAAAAAACCTTCAGCGAGTCTAGGAAATACAAACGCCAATTTTGAGATTTCAGTCTTTATCAAATTC
>JBAXMC010000145.1:0-4257 GCA_037134495.1 Myxococcaceae bacterium | reverse complement strand
GTAAGTTGACATCGCAAAGAGCTCTCATTCAAGCTTTTAGCCAGTGGACAAAAAGATAACTTTTAAACATATTCAACTTGAATTCAATGAATGCATATAGGAGAAGTTCAATGATCTGGTTCAAGAGAACATCAAGAAGAACAATAAGAAAAATATTAACAGCACTGTTCTTTGTAGTTT
Source organism: Myxococcaceae bacterium (assembly GCA_037134495.1). Lineage (GTDB taxonomy): Bacteria > Myxococcota > UBA727 > UBA727 > JABDBI01 > AER2-1. The sequence goes on along the minus strand of JBAXMC010000145.1, from coordinate 4,077 downwards.
CATTTTCAAGCCAGTCTTCAGTTGGTGCACAAAACATCAATTGCTCAGGGGGAGATACGATGCTGCCCATTTTTAAAACTTGGATTGCTGACTTCAAACTTTTGCAGCCGAAGATCCATTTAAGCATTGATGAAAAAGTTAATTTGAGTGCCTCTGGCTTTGATGATTTTTTGGACAACAACATCAACTGTGTGACTTTTGTTCGTGAACCGTTTAAAAGTGAAATCGATCGATACACATCAAAGAACAATCACCCACCTTTTTTATTGCCTGTTGCCTTAGGTAGTTTTAATAAAAAAAGTGCAACGCATGCCATTGCTTTTTATGTGAACAAAAGTAATCCTCTTTACTCCATAGATATTCAGCAACTTGATGCTATTTACTCCAAGACATTGGCTCGAGGCTATGCAAAGCCTATTGTGAAATGGGGTGATTTAGGACTAGAAGGTGAATGGCGAGACAAACCCATCAACGCCTACAGCATGCCGACTTCCAGAGAAAGTGGTAATCCACCCGGCATCATGAATTATTTATTAAACCGAGTTCTGCTTGGCGGCGACTTTTCTGAGAAATTAATCGAAATAGGTGACTCAGGATCTACCGCATCTTTGGATCGCTTGATTGAACAGGTGAAGTCAGACCCATATGCGATTGGATTCAGTGGTTTTAAAAATCAAATTGAGGGCACTAAAAATCTTTTGGTTTCTGAAGGCTATCAAACCCCCGTCCAAGGGTCAGAAGAAAGCATCTCCAACAACACCTATCCCTTAACAAGACGTATTTACCTGATGTTTCCCACCAATAAAAATGGGGATTTAAGCCCAAGCGTTTTGGAATTTATAAAGTATGTACTGAGCGACAGGGGACAAAAAATCATCGCTGAAAGCTCAACGTCTTTTTTACCCCTTGATCAAGGGCAAGTGACAGTGGCCAGAGATATGTTGACTTGTGGCTCTGGTGAACGGTTTTTTCAATACCAACCATTGGCTCTTAAGAAAACCAAAGCTTTCTTCAATGACAAGGGTCTTGTCTCTATTGTTGGTTACAACGACATGAGTGACATTGTGACGAAGTGGAATGGTCTTTTTAATTTTTTCTACCCGAGTATTTCTTTCGATAATAAACTACTTTCTACGCGATCAGCTCCAGATGCTCTGTTAAGGGGTACAAGTCTATTTGCTCCCATGGGTGCCGATTTCGAGCCTGAAGCACTACAAAAGTTTGTCAGTAAAAATGGACGTCCTCCGCTCACATTTGAAGTTGCACATGACTCTCTTTCTCCTTTGGCCTTGTCAGGACCTATTGGAATATTTGTGAACGAATTTTCCTCGGTCGATGCCATAGATTTGACGTCTTTGAAACATATTTTCTCTGTAGAAGAAAATCCATTGAGTCTTGTGCCCTATGGTCTGGCTGAATCTACTGCACTAGGTCAATACATGCTTGATAAATTTAAGGTTGACAAATTTTCAAGAAAAGTTCATCGATTCAAGCAATCAAGGGATGTCATCTCCGCTCTTCAAAAAGATCCCAACGGTATCGGCTTTGCTTCTGCTCAACTTCCTCATTTTGGGTTAAAGTTTTTAAAAATTTCACACGATCCTAAAAGTCAGCTCTTTGAGCTCAACAGAGAAAATATTTATCAAGATCTATACCCTTTAGACAGAACATTAAATATTTCAGTAAATTTAGAGGAAGGAAAGATAGATGAAATTGCAAAAAAGTATTTACTTTTGATCAATACATGCGCGGGTCAAAATCAAATATTGAATTCCAAACAAGCTTATATACCTTTGAACCCATCAAGGTTAGATCGCATGCTGGTTGACATAAATGCACATTGAGTTTTTTTATATAGGAATCAAAAAAATTCGTAGGAAGGCGCTTTAGGCGAAGAACCCGTTGTGCCTTCTTTCTACTTTAAGCACTTAGCGCTCAGCGCTTAACTCTCAGGCACTCCGTTCCTCAAAGAGAATGCGATTGATCACCAAACGAGAATTGACACCACCTGCATCAATATTGAGCTTCAACAATCGGCGACTTGGATGCTTGAGTAAATTGGCCTGCTGCTGCTCAAGCATTTGCATGTCTTCACCGAAGATTTTACCATGTCCTTCTCGAATGCTGTAGGTGAGTGCCGGATCGTTCGGTTTGAATTTTCTGGCCATGCCCCAAAAATACCAATGCGATGTTTCGCTCTCAGGTGTGATGAAATACACGACCACACAATACACCTTGTCCTGGTCAGCTGCATCAAATCCACCCTTGCCTGCCAACGCAACACCTACATCAATCATGACGTGAGATGGGGGTGAAAATCGACAAACTTGCCAGCGGTCAACCAAGGCTTCATCGTTCAAACCATTGGCACGCATGGCCATGCGCCAAAAGGGTGGTGCCTTGATGTTCTCCATGAAGCGAGAGGTGATCACGCGATCTACCTCTGTCACCGTCTTGCCCTCACACCCTATCTACAATCCGTGGTAACCACACACCAGATTACCATCTTTGACAAAACCCAGAGAAAGAGGTGTTCCGCGGTGTGGACAAATATTCATCAAAAAGCTCACCGACAGTCCTTGCACGCTCAGATTTTGTTACTTCTATATGTTCACCAGTAACCATATTTGCTTCAGTCAATGAAATCCATCGCTGAGCCTCAGATTTCCTCTTAAAGGTTTTACTCACTCTGGCATATCCTCGCTTTCGGATATGTACGCGCCAAGTTCCTTCGGATGTTTGGGTAATTGAGGCCATTGTTTCCCTTTAGATCAACATAAAAGAATATGGACTGCCTCTTCTGAAAAGGCTGGAAACCATACTCCCTCCGTGCACACGGCTTCTTGTAACGAGCGTTTTCAGAACCTATGTTTCAGAGTGATCCGGAATTCGAACCTGCTAGGTTGCCCCACTGCGCCCTTCCGACCCATAGCCGCTATTCAGTCCGGTATCTTGAACGTCTGCTATGCAGCGGTTCCGGTCTTAGAGATTTGCGATCTGCCTGCTTCAATGCGGTCGCTGGCAACTAGGGATCGACCGGCTGCCCCTAACTAAACCAAAAGTGCCTCAACTCCTTTGGCCTCAACCATTTGCAATAACTTTGCCGCGGTCCCACTGGGATGCTTGTTGGCAGCGGGCGACTCCCATTTTTGCACTGTCGATACGCTCACATTGAGCATCGTTGCGAAAACCGCTTGGCTTGCTTTCACAATCGTTGTACGGATGGCCACAACACGCTCTGGCGTGAAGGAAGGGGGTGCTTCGCACAGCGCCCGTATGCGAGCCATGTCTGTTTTAGACATGACGCCGTAGCTGCTCATGTCGGCCGCCGTATCCAGGAGCTCCTGGAGCATGCGCGCTTCTTCACTGGTTCTTTTTGTCATTGCATATCTCCTTTAAGCTTCCGTTGAATTTCATTTCATCAAGTTTTGACATGGGTTGAATTTGTAAATTTGCGCCAATAAGTTTGACAGCTTCTACGGCAGCGTCAGAGAAGTCGGTGCCCGGTGAGCTCTTTTCTCTGCCGAGCAAAAAGAAAATCGCCGCCGCATGTTGTTTGGCTACCAATGTTCTTGTTCCCCCACTTTTCCCCATACCTGCAATGGCGACCCGCTTCTTGCAAATGCCGCCACCCAGGTCTGCTTCAAACAAGCCTTGTTCTATCTCTCTTGCAGCCCGGCACAGGATGTCGTCACTCAGTAATTTCTTTGCCCATCTGTCAAATGTCTTTGTCTTGAAAACGCGTTTTTGATCCGTCATATGTATAAAACTATAGCACTTTTTACTATAAAAATACGGCTGTCAGAAAAAAAGCCACGATCAACAGCCACTGCACCCCAGCAAAAGTACCGGCGGCGAACTGGGCAGCCCGAAAGCTGACTGCCGTGAGCAGCACCAACGGGTCTATTGCAGTCCTTCGGTAAGGGCCGGCCTGTGACTGCACCTGGCTCATTGCCGCCGGCCGGCAGATACGAGTCTCCCGTCCGCTTACGCGCCAAAGCTGCTGTGCAGATACTCTTACCGGCAGCTACGCGCAGACTCCTCTACACGGGGGTCAGCAGTTCTACTGGCAAGACC
>JBAXMC010000144.1:0-4279 GCA_037134495.1 Myxococcaceae bacterium | reverse complement strand
CCATTGCACCATACGTAATAATCGACAAATCTTTGCCTGGTTTTTTAATCAGGCCTTTTCCAAAAGGCAACACCCAATCTTTATTGTCCGGCAGAACGCTTTTAGCAAAATTCTGACGATAGAGCGATTTGTGTTCTAAAAATAAAACGGGGTCGTCTCCTCTAATCGCCGCTTTTAGTAAGCCATAAGCATCGAGTGCATTACTTGGCAAAGCGATTTTAAGACCTGGGAAATGCGAAAAAGTAGCTTCTATATTTTGAGAGTGACATAGGCCCCCATGAATATAGCCTCCAACAGGAACCCTGATTACAACAGGAGCCGTGCAAGTATTATTAGAACGATAACGCATCACAGAGAGTTCATTGCGAATCTGCATCATCGCTGTCCAAATATAGTCTCCAAATTGAATCTCCGGTACGGGCTTAAAGCCTCTAAGTGCCAGCCCGATAGAAACACCAATAATACTCGACTCAGCAAGTGGAGCATTAAAACAACGTTCATCTCCAAATTGCGCTGAGAGATTTCGTGTCGCTGTAAAAACACCGCCTTTACCTCCAGCAACATCCTGACCAAACACGAGCATTTTTGGATCTCGTTCTAGTTCTTCCGCCAAAGCTGTATTAATGGCGTCAACTAACACGGTCTCTGTCCCACCTCCCCTCTCCACAGGGTGGAGAGGGGTCGGGGGTGAGGTTTCCGAAGCATACACATACTTCAGCGCATCTTCGCTTTTAGGAAGCGGCGCAGCCAAAGCCAAATCAGCCATCTTATCTACTTCTTCAAAAACTTCATGCTCCAGCACTTTAAGTTTTTTCGCAGAGACCAAGTGTTTGTTGATGATTAAGGGATCTCTCTTCTGGTCACGCTCTAAATCTTTTTTATCACGATATTTTTTATCATCGTCTGAGCTACTATGAGGTAATAATCTAACAACGCTGGCATCTATCAGCGTTGGGCCCTTACCTGCTCTTGCACGCGTCACTGCTTTTTCGAAAATATCATAACTTTTTTCAAAATCGCAGCCATCTACGTGTTCAAGATGCAAACCTTCATACGCAGCACTGATCTCTCCTCCGGGCCGTTGGTCGCTAATTGGCACACTGATCGCATAGCCATTGTTTTCAACTAAAAATATGACCGGCGCTTTTTCACGAGAAGCCCAGCTGAGTGCTTCATGAAAATCACCCTGGCTGGTTGTACCGTCTCCTGAACAAACAACCGTCACAGCTAAGTTTTTAGGTTTGTCTAACCTCATGGATGCAAACGCGCACCCAACAGCCTGCAAATATTGCGTCCCTGTCGAAGAAGAACTGCTGGGGATATTCCAATTTTTGTGCCCGTAATGCTGAGGCATCTGTCTGGCATTAGAGCTTGGATCGCCTTCTTTACCCAAAAATCCCAATAAGCAATCAAGCGCACTCATGCCCATGCCTAGTATCAACGCCTGATCTCTATAATACGGAAAAACATAATCACGTTTAGATTCTAAACAAAGCGCAGCGGCAGCCTGGATCGCTTCATGACCCATACAGCCAATATGAAAAAAACTCTTACCTTGCTTGAGCAAAATAAGCATTTTTCTGTCAAGTTCTCGAGATAGAAGCATGAGGCGATAGGCTTTTTCTTTCACAGGCCTGCCTATAGCAAAGTCCCGCTTAAAACCAAACTGGCAATCGAGAAATAAATTACCAAACCTGTTACATCGACCATGGTTGCCACAAATGGCGCAGAAGACGCCGCCGGGTCAAACCCAAAACGTTTTAGAACAAATGGAAGCATAGAGCCCATCACAGCGCCCCACAAAACCACGCCCACTAAACTTAAGGCAACCGTCCAAGCAACGAGCATATAGTGCGGTCCGTAAATCTGACTCTGCGTCGACCACAATAATATTCGCATGAGCCCAATAGACCCCAAAATCGCACCGAGCATCAATCCGCATTGCAATTCTCGTCCCAAGACACGCCACCAATCTTTAAGTTTTACTTCGCCCAGAGCCATCGATCGAATGATTAGTGTTGTCGCTTGAGAGCCTGCATTACCACCGCTGCTAATAATAAGCGGAATAAACAAAGCAAGCACAACAGCTTTTTCGATTTCTTTTTCAAAAAATCCCATCGCTGTCGCAGTAAATAATTCTCCCAAGAATAAAACCGTTAACCAGCCTGCTCGTTTTTTAAGCATCTCCCAAAGACGTGTCCTCAAATAAGGTGAATCTAACGCAGAGATACCTCCTAATTTTTGGATATCCTCTGTAGCCTCTTCTTGAACCACATGAACAATATCATCGAAAGTCACGATGCCCTTCATATGGTGTTCTTCATCGACAACCGGCATGGCTAACAAATCACGATTAGCAAACAATCGTCCAACAGCTTCTTGTTCTGCGTGCTCTGGAACCGTGATCATCTGAGTACGCATGATGTCTTTCACGAGTTTTTCTGGTGGAGCAACCAATAACTCTCTGAAAGACAAGACGCCGAGCAAATGCTGTTCTGGATCCAGCACATAAGCATAATAAATCGTTTCAACTTCTGTACGAGCTTGAATACGCAAATAGCGCACAGCTTCATCCACAGACATTTCAGGCCGCAAACGCGCATACCTGGAACTCATCAAGCCACCCGCTTTGTCTTCGGCATAAGCCATGAGAGCAATAATTTCTAAACGGGTCGCATCATCGATCAGATCTAAGTAAGCATGGTGTTCTTCAGGGGGTAATACTTGAATTAAATCTGCCGCATCGTCGGGTGCAAGCAATCTCAGCCAAGAACGTTTTTGACTTACTGGGAGCTGATGCAAATAGTCGCGTTGCTCTTCTGGGCTCATGGCCAAGAACCGATCTTCAAACGATTGAAATTCCATACAACCGATTATTTCAGGTTCGAGACTTATTTGGTGAAACTATCACCCCAAATCTGGAGTAAATCCGCGACGCAGCGTATTTTCTGTGACCACTCTCGGGTCTACAAAGTTGAGCAAATACCCTGGTCCACCTGCTTTTGTCCCAATGCCGCTCATGCCAAACCCTCCAAAAGGCTGTCTGTGTACCAAAGCTCCCGTACTGCCGCGATTCAAATATAAGTTACCCACTCGGAATGCTTTTCTAGCTTCTTCCAAATGCCTTGGGCTTCGGGAAAAAACAGCGCCAGTGAGCGCAAATTCTGTTCCTGTCGCAACTTGCAAAGCTTCTGCAAAATTTTTGACTTTAAGCAAACTTAAAATAGGTCCAAAGAACTCTTCTTGCATCAGCTTATTTTTATCATTTTTGACTTCAAACAAAGCAACTGGCACAAAAAAGCCCAAATTGGGAACTTGTCCTAGAAACAATAAATCATGCTCTAGTTTTGCTTTTTCAATTTCTTGCAATAAACGCTCTTGCGCTTTTTGATCTACCACAGGCGGCAGAGTACAAGCCGGTAACAAAGCTGAACTCACCGTCAAACTGCGACAAGCTTCAAGTAAGCGTTTTTTGAAAATTTCATAAACCGCTTCGTGCACAATAATACGCGAGGCTGCAGAGCATTTTTGGCCTGCAAATCCAAATGCACTATGAACCACACCAAGAGCCGCTTCATCCAAGTCTGCATCGTCATCGATAATAATCGCGTTCTTGCCACCCATTTCACAAACAATGCGTTTAACTTCGGACTGACCTGCTTGAACTTTTGCAGCTTTTTCAATAATTTGCAGGCCCACTTCTTTGCTACCCGTAAACGCAATCTGAGCAATTTTTGCGTGTTCAACCAAGTAAGCGCCTACTTTTGAGCCTTTGCCTGGTAAAAACTGACAGACTTCTTTGGGAAACCCAGCTTCCAAAATTCGATCAAAAAGCGTTTTGGCAACCAGAGAAGAATTTTCGGCTGGTTTTAAAATAACAGGGTTACCAGAGACCAACGCTGCTGATGCCATTCCGCATAAAATCGCCAACGGAAAATTCCAAGGCGCAATAATCAAACTCGGACCACGACCTTCATAAGTCAGCGTATTATCTTCACCCAAAATACTGCCTTGTTTTCTAGGTGCCAATTCTTGAGTTGCTTGCAGTGCATAATAGCGACAAAAATCGATGGCCTCGGCAATATCAGCATCGGCTTCTAACCAAGGCTTAGCAACTTCATAACACTGCAAAGCAGCGAGTTCGAATCGATCGCGCTCCAGCAAATCAGCCAACTTGTTCATCAGAGTGATTCGTTCTGATAAAGCAGTGTCGCGCCATTTTGGATAGGCTTGATAGGCTATATGAATCGCTTGTTCGGCTTGCGAAATACTCGCAAGC
>JBAXMC010000143.1:0-4539 GCA_037134495.1 Myxococcaceae bacterium | reverse complement strand
AAAAAAAATACTTAGAAAAATAAAATTTGTTTTCATTCTACAGCTCCTCCTCTTCCATCGCAGCAATCGGCTCTTTCCAGAACTCCCAAAGCGCTTTCGCTCCGGAATAAGCCCAGCCCAAAGCACCCTCTCTAGCAGCAAACACATACTCTCCGATTGCACCATGAGGTCCCATTGCGTTGGTGCCAAAGTAGCAAATAGAGCAGTCTTTCGGAGTGGGCGAGATCAATTGGAAAAACGTGTTTTTGATACACATTAATCCATAAGTAAATGAAATATCTGCCACACTATAAATAACAGCTGCAAGTGGAGCATACTGGGTCAGCGTAGAAGCTAATTTGGCTGGTCTTGGTAAGATACTATAGTAATACTCGTTAATAAAGCCAGTTTGCATGGCTACCAAATAAAACCAACCCAAATTATCCCAAGCGATAGCAAGGCCTGCCAGAAAAGACGTTGCTGCTTCAGGAATCTCTTCTGAGAAGTTGCCAATCGTTTCTTTTTTTATTTGGTATTTCCCGATAATCGTATCTTCGTAACGGCTGTTATAGCTGAGCATTGAACCTGTGTTTCTCAGAAAGCCTAAGAGAAATACGTATTTTGCATACTCATCTCCTAAACTATTTTTGTTGTCACGAGACCATCCTTCAATAAAATTAACAAAGGCATAATAGGCACCCCTTCCAGGCACATTCGCCATCGAAGTCATGTCGAATTTCCAATGCGATATATTTGCATTAGACCCGTTAGAATCATGCAAGGCATAATAACTCGTCTGAATCAGAGACCAGATTAAAGCATGGCTTTTCTTATACTCATCAGAAATAAAATCCTTGGCATTAAAGTACCCATCAGCTCCAGGAGGAACAGAGTCCTTGAGTAATGAATCAGGAATTGCGTTTAGTACTGCCTGAAGAGCAATCGCTGTATAACTTCCTTCTTTGAAGGGGCCAGCACTTACGCCAGCAGAAAAAGCGAAAACAAACAGAAAACTTTTCATCGTTTTTATATACATAATATCCTGTGTTCGATTGCAGGCAGAGTTTGTCACATTCAAACTCTTTGTCAAGTCAGGTTCACTTCGAAAGAAGACTGTCGGACAAACGCTGATGGTTGTTTTTACTGTTCTAGCGTGAGATAAGCAATCCTCATGCCTCTAATTGAAGTCAGTGTGCCGGCTGCCGGCATCCCAAACGCTCTCACCTACGAGCTACCAGAATCTCTCTGGAGTGACTCCCTGGTTGGCAGGCGTGTGCGTGTGACACTCAAAAATCGCCCCGTTGTCGGAGTGATTATCGGGGAAAGTATCTCTGCTGTAGGTAAAACAAAATCCATAGAAGCACTCTTAGATGACGCACCCATTGTGACCCTAGAGCAAATAGCTCTATGTCGCTTTGTGTCTGACTATTACATCGCTCCGCTCGGGGAAGTTATTAGGCTATGCCTGCCGCCTGATACCCCAAGAACGATGAAAAAGGCCGTCTTAACCAAAAGACGGAAATCAAAAACAGGCCACGAAACCAGACCCGATTCTAAAGCCATAGACTTAAATCCAGAACAGGCTGCTGCGTTAGAACAGATTCAAAAAAACGGAGCCTTTTTATTAGAAGGCGTGACCGGATCAGGAAAAACAGAAGTTTATATTCATGCAGCCAAAGAAGCTTTAAGCCAACGCAAAAGCGTCTTAGTCATCGTGCCTGAAATTGGCCTCACTCCCCAGCTTAAAGACCGCTTTGAAGCTCAGCTCCAAGAACCCATTGTCATGATGCATTCTGGCCTTAAACCAACTGAACGTCACGATGCCATCATGGCACTGCTGAAACAAGAAGTCAGGATTGTTTTAGGAGCACGTTCGGCTTTGTTTTCACCGCTGCCCAATCTCGGCCTCATTGTCGTTGACGAAGAACATGACACTAGTTTCAAACAAGATGACACGCCCCGATATCATGCGCGCGATGTCGCCTTGTGGCGAGCGCATCATGAAAAAGCAACTGTGATACTTGGGTCAGCAACGCCTTCTTTAGAAAGCCGCTTAAATGCTCAACTTGGCAAACTCAAACATCTTAAATTATTACATCGTGCAAGCCTCAATTCGGTTTTGCCAGACATCGAAATCATAGACTTGAAGTCGAAGAAAGATTATTCTGAATCTGAAGGACAAGCTTTATGTATTTTATCTTGGCAGCTCAAACGAGCGATGAAAGAGGCGCTTGAACGTCAAGAACAAATCTTATTATTTTTAAATCGTCGAGGCTATGCTTCTCTGGCCGTTTGTGATGCCTGTGGACATCTCGCACAGTGCCCCAACTGCTCTGTGTCACTCACGATGCATCACAAGACAAACTTGTTACGATGTCATCAATGCGATTACGCTTCAAAGCCACTGGTTCACTGTCAGAAATGCGGCGAGGGACCCGTGCTAAATTTGGGTGTAGGGACAGAGCGTGTTCAGAAAGAAGTCGAGCTTGCTTTCCCCGATGTTTCTGTCGCCAGACTCGATCGAGACTCTGCTACCAGCGCCAAGGAAATCAACCAAATTTTAGCCGACATGCATTCTGGGAAAACACAGATTTTAATCGGCACTCAAATGACCGCCAAGGGTCACGATTTTTCCAATTTAACGCTTGTTGGCGTGATCTTGGCTGACATAGGCCTATCGATGCCGGATTTCAGGGCACCAGAGCGAACCTTTCAACTTCTTGCACAAGTTGCAGGCAGAGCAGGCCGTCGTGAAAATCCAGGGCGTGTTTTAATCCAAACTTTTAATCCCAAACACCCCGTGTTTGAGGCTCTCAAAAAGCACGATGTTGTAGGCTTTTCAGAAACAGACGCCAAATTTAGACTCGAAGCCAAACAGCCGCCTTATGTCAAAGCAGCATTGATTCGAATTGAGTCGCCAGAAGAAAAAATTGCCCAGCAAGAAGCTGAAAAAATTAAGTTGTTTTTAGAAGCTGAGATCAAAAAACTAGGCATTACTGGTCAATGCTCTCTTTTAGGACCCGCACCTGCTCCTATTGAAAAGCTACGCAACAGCTGGAGATGGCAGCTTTATTTGAGAGCTAGCAACTCACAAATCAGGGCTCAAATCTTAAAGAATCTCCCCGGGTTAACACTCAAAAAATCAAGACTAATTATCGATATTGATCCGGTTCAAATGCTCTAGCTCAAAAGCCGTTGTCCCATTTATTGGTGAGTTGCTTTTTTGAGAAGCAAATTATTGATAACAGTTTGATATCCAATACCAAGTTCTCTAGCTTCTTTCTTAGCCCACTCAAGAATTTTTGGATGCAATCTGATAGATATTGGCTTAAATTTTTCGTCTCCTTTAGAGTGACGACCTCTCTGAGATCTTTTAACCCCAAGTTTTTTTTCTATCGCTTTTCGAGCACTGGTTACTTCTTTCTCTGTAATGCTTCTTGCAAATTCAAATGGAAATTCTTCTGTTTTCGACATAATATTTTCTCTCTTTTCGACTCGCAGGGCGTGCGCTGATGATTCTAAAAACAGGACCAGGTTTCCTAATCGTAAATATAACGACCAAGACGCCTGTATCCGACTCACCCAGAAGCCAATCTCTTTCTTCCTCTGCCGTTGAATGCTTTAGATCTGGAGCAATTAATGCAAAAGGATCATCAAACGCCGTAATCGCTTCTTCAAAAGCAACGCCATGTTTCTCCAAATTTTTTATATTCTTAGCAGGATCCCAGGCGAATTCCATTTCCTGTATATACCATATTTTAAAAAACGATGTCAAGTTGAAGCAGTATTTTGCTCAGGCAACCGCCTGATGCATTCTCAATAACTCTTGTTTTAAACTCTCTAAACAAATAGGGCCGCACCCCCAAGTCGAGAAACTACGGGTACGGCAGTTCATCAAGAACTGGGACAGATGTACTTTGCTCAGCGACGAATTGTCAACGCGGCTCTCTAAAAGGAGAGCAAAATGGAAATCACAACAAACGAACTCAGAAACCGTATTTACACTCTAAGAGGCGTTCAAGTCATGTTGGATAGTGACTTGGCAGAAATGTACGGAGTTGAGCCAAGAGCGCTGAAACAAGCCGTTAGAAGAAATATCAAACGCTTTCCAAACGACTTCATGTTTGAACCGACTAATGGCGAACCGGAAAACTTGAGATCACAATCTGTGATCTCAAGTTTAGAAAACTCTTCAAAAACAGACACCAAGCCAATCTTGAGATCACAGATTGTGATCTCAAGTTTTGAGGAGCCTATTCAACAGCATGGAGGCAGCCGCTACACCTCTTTCGTATTTACAGAATCTGGCATTGCGATGTTGTCTAGTGTGCTTAATAGTCAAAGAGCTATAGAAGTTAACATTGCAATCATGAGGGCCTTTGTTCAACTTAAGAAGCAACACAAAGACAAATTAGAAATACTGGACAACAAATTAGACTTAATCCTCCAGAAACTTGATGCCTCCAAAGCTGAGCCAAAAGCCAAAGAACGCGATCCCGTGAGATTGATTCAAGACGCTGTTGCGCGTTATTGGGGCATTAAAACAGAAGACCTCATATC
>JBAXMC010000142.1:0-4651 GCA_037134495.1 Myxococcaceae bacterium | reverse complement strand
GCCCCAGAGGCAAAGTGTGTGAAATCTGCGGTTGTGCACTACTTAAATAACTTGGGTCATAAGAAAACGAAACACTGTTGCCTGGCTCCTCTCGCAAGTAACCTGCAAAGAATTCATGATAATAGACTTTCCCCCAGAGAAAATTTGCCATAAGTCAAATATAATTTACCAAACAATAAAAAGCAAGCATTTTGTAAAATATTTTTAACTTTTCAGGCTGACATCCAGACGGTTGCAATAGCGCCTAATTCCCTGCTCTAAGGTCAAGAAAGGTTTCTCGTAACCAAATTCGCGCAGCAAACTGATATTTGCCTGAGTGTTGCTTTGATAGACATTTTTTAACTGCTCTGGGAAATTAATATACTCGATAGAGCCTCGACCATGTAAGTTTATAATTTCTTTTGCGACAGCATTAAAAGTTTCGGCCTGCCCTGTACCAACATCAAAAATACCACCCAGATTCGGATGTTCAAGAAACCATAGATTTATATTGGCAACGTCATCAACATAGACAAAATCTCGCTTTTGTTCGCCGCTGGCAACACCTGCATGAGCTCCAAACAAACGCACAACTCCGTTTTGGATGATTTGGTCATTAAACTGAGAAACAACACTTCGCATGGGGCCTTTGTGTTGTTCTCTGGGACCATAGACATTGAAATAACGCAGCCCTATAATCTGTGTCTGGGTTCTAGGCAAAAGCGTTTTAACCCATTCATCGAACAGAAATTTTGAATAAGCATACATGTTTAGTGGACGTCCATGAGTCCCATAAACAGCAGCAGAAGAGGCGTAGATAAACGGAATATTTTTCGAAAGGCAGCTTAATAATAAACGTTTTGAATAGGCATAATTATTCTCCATAAGAAATTCACCATCCCACTCGGTAGTATCAGAGCAAGCACCTTGGTGAAAAACTGCGCGAACATGATTAAATTTAGAAATTTCAAATATTTTTTTATCTAAATAATCAACGATATCTAAGTCTGCTATATTAGAAACTTGTCTTCCATTTTTGAGGCAATCGATGAGAAGAATATTTTTCTCTCCACGTTGATTGAGATGCTTAATTAAATTACTGCCAATAAAACCAGCCCCGCCCGTTACAACGATCACAAGATACCTCTCTCAATCATGGCACTGGTTGAATGCCCTGGCAAAAAAGGCAAAATACAGACTTCTCCTCCTGCAGCCAAAACAGAATCGGCTCCAACAACCTGGCCTTTTTCATAGTCTCCACCTTTAACCAAGACATCAGGTTGCAATCGACGATAGAGTCGCTCTGGGGTAGTCTCGCTAAATGATACGACCCAATCGACACACTTGAGGGCAGCTAATAAATCCATGCGATCTTGGAGTTGATTAATGGGTCTCGAAGGTCCTTTGAGTGCACGCACAGAATCATCTGAATTAACCGCTATGACCAATCGATCCCCTAATGCTTTGGCCTGGTTTAGATACGCAATATGACCTGCGTGCAACAAATCAAAACATCCATTGGTCATCACAATGCGTTCTTTGTTCGCTTTTGCCGATTCTAATAAAACAACCAATTCGTCTTCTGAGACCACATGATGAATCATAAGCTCAGCCAGAGACACAGTCGCAGTCCCCAATTTACCCACCACAATTCCTGCTGCTCGCATCGCAAGCTCGGTCGCTTTAGACAAACTCATGCCCAAACCTAAAGCTGTGGCAACCGTGGCTATCACTGTATCTCCAGCACCAGTCACATCGAAGACTTCTTTGGCTTTGGCAGACAAAGATTCATGAGTTTGTGAATCTATGATTGTGACTCCTGCTTCTCGACGTGTCAGAAGCATTGTCTTGATCTTATTTTTCTTGAGAAAATTTCTGGCTTTCTCTCGTAATTCTGTTTCTGAATTTGTCGAACCTGCAACTGCATGAAATTCTGACAAATTGGGAGTAATCATATCAGCACCCGCATATTTTTGATAATCACAGCCTTTGGGGTCAACCAAAACAAGACAACCAGCTTTTTTTGCGTGTTCAATACTCTGCTCAATATCGACCAGTGAGCCTTTATTATAATCTGAAAAAACAACGACAGGACAACTCTGCACATAACGCTTCACGCAATCCAGTAATTTAACTCGATCAAATTTAAGTACTTCTTCTTCAAAATCGATGCGAAGCAATTGTTGACGCTGAGAAAGAATACGCAACTTACAAATGGTTTTTTGCTGTTCAGAAATTATAAATTCACATAAAATCCCGACAGCTTCGAGTTTGTTTCGTAATATTTCAGCTTCTGAGTCTTCGCCCACAACACCCACTAAAACAACTTGAGCACCCAAACGTGCCATATTGAGTGCAACATTTGCTGCACCACCTGGACGATCTTCTTGGTTTTTAAAATGTACAATCGGCACAGGTGCTTCTGGAGAAATACGTAAAGCATCTCCTGACCAGGTTCGATCGAGCATGATATCTCCGACAACCAGAATCTTATTCATGAGAGCTAAACGCCTCTTCAATGGCTTCACACCACACATGCCCAATCAGAAGATGAGCCTCTTGGATGCGTGCTGTGACCAAACTGGGAACCCCAATTGCCTGCGTTGCTAGTTCGCATAAACGCCCACCATTGGCTCCCATAAGCCCAATCACAGACATGTCTTTTGCACGAGCAGCTGCTGCTGCGTGAAGAATATTTTCGCTGTTACCTGAAGTAGAAATAGCGATGAGACAATCTTTTGGATCCCCCAATGCTTCGATTTGTCTTGAAAAGACCGTACTGAATCCGAAGTCGTTTGAATGAGCCGTTAAGATCGAAGAGTCGGTTGAGAGCGCTATTGCCGGTATCGCTTGGCGATTTTTTTGATACCGAACCATCAGCTCTGTTGCAATGTGCTGGCAATGCGCCGCGCTGCCTCCGTTGCCACAGAGCAGGATCTTTCCACCTTTTTTCAATGTTCTGATAAGCAATTCGCTGGCTAAATTAATTTGCGGATAACATTGCTCAAGCTGCTGTAACATGATTTTATGCTGGCTCAGAATTTCAAAAAAAATATTCACTTAGGTCTATATCCATGAGCAGAGCCAAATGGCGTAAAGTCAGTTCATGCTGACGGCTCTTCGTTTTTTTGCTTCCGACAAAAAGAACTGGCTTTTTTTTGCGATCCAATTAGGGCTTTCGTTTATCACTTCAGCCCTTGGTTCACTTGAATTGGTTGCGGTTGCCTTGTTTATCCCAACCACTTCTAGGTTTTCACAATTACATGACTTTGTAACAGGACTGCCTATAACCTGGATTTTGCTGGGTCTGCTTTCTCTGTTTTTGATTCGTTCTATTTTTAATTATGCCAGCGCAGTTTTTCAGGAGTACTGGAACCTCCAATCTGAGAGCAAACAAAGAGCCTGGCTTTTGCGTCATATGATGGCTCAGCCAATGTCAGAGTTAGAACATCGAGAACCCGGAGAATTGGCCAAGAGATTAGAGCTTGAAGCGACTCAGCTTTCACAAATCCCTACTTTTATCATGACCTATTGCATTCGATTGCCCATCACTCTGATTCAAGTAGGAGCTGTTTGCTGGTTTGTATCATGGAAGCTCTTTTTAGTTTTAGTTCCTGTTTTTGGAATTTACTATCTACTGAGAAACAAAATTTCAAAAGTATCTTCACAGACCCAGAATCAATTTCAAAAACGTCAAAGTCTAGAACATGCAAAGTTAATTAATCTTTTCCAAGGACTTTCTATTTTAAAACTTTTTGGAGCAGAAGATTCGTTTTTAAAATCTTATTTTGATTTAAGAACAAAAATTGAAGAAAACCGCATAGAACTTGTTAAATATCGTCATTTCTATTCTGAAATTATTGCGTTCACGCTGGCCATATCGCTCATGTCAGGCATTGGATACGTATTTTTTATCCTGCACAGCAGTGTTCAAGATATTTTATTGGTCTTAGGTTCGCTGAAACAACTTCACTCGCCATTCAAAAATTATGCAGAACAAATGAACCAAACCCAAAGAGCCGCTGTTTTGATTGAAAAAACACAACAGAAACTTATTCAACGAGGACCCTCTTTAAATAGAGTGAGGTCAAGCATCGAATTCGACTCTGTTTCGTTTACATACCCAAACGGTTGGTCTCTAAAACCAATTTCTTTTGCAATTCAGCCAGGTGAAAAGATTGCTCTGGTAGGCCCTAATGGTTCAGGGAAATCAACCATACTTAAACTCATCGCAGGATTTTACCCGACTTACTCAGGTCATATTTATCTTAACTCTCCTGTAAGTTACACGCTTCAGAAACCTTTTTTGTTTTCAGGCACTATTCGTGAAAACATCGCGTTCTACCAAGATTTAGATCAAAGTCTTCTTGAAGAAGCTTGCTTGCAATCTTGTGCCGCTGAATTTATCGAGAAAATGCCAGGAGGTTATGATTCATATCTAGCCAACGATGGCAGTAGTCTGTCAGGCGGGCAACGTCAAAAAATCCATCTTGCTAGAACATTCGCTCGAAAAACTCCGATTTTATTATTAGATGAAGCCACTGTATCTTTAGATTTAGAAAGTGAACAAAATATTTTAGCCAATTGCAGAAAACATACCTGGCAAACACAAATTGTCGTAAGCCATCGAAAAGAGATTCTAAATTGGGCAGACCGGGTGATAGAATTAAAT
>JBAXMC010000141.1:0-4741 GCA_037134495.1 Myxococcaceae bacterium | reverse complement strand
CGGAATACCCGTCTCATGTTGGAGAATTAACTGCGTATTGCGAGCAATTTTCGCCGAAAAAACACTTGGCAGTGCAAGTGCCTCATCAAAAGAATTCGTATGTAGAGATTGCGTGCCACCAAACACACTGGCCATGGCTTCAATCGTCGTTCTGATAATATTATTCGTAGGATCTTGTGCTGTCAGACTCCAACCTGAAGTCTGACAATGGGTTCGTAAGATTGAAGATTTTGGATTTTGCGGCTTAAACTGCTGCATGAGTTCTGCCCACAGAAGCCTGGCTGCTCTTAATTTTGCAATCTCAAGATAAAAATTCATGCCTGTGGCAAAGAAAAAGCTCAGGCGCGGTGCAAAATCGTCTATTTCAAGGCCTCTTTCCAAAGCAACACGCACATATTGCAAACCATCAGCCATGGTAAGACCAAGCTCTAAAGCCAAATCTGCGCCGGCTTCATGAATATGATATCCACTGATGCTCATAGAGTTAAAGTTCGGCATTTCAGCAGCGCAATACTCAATAATATCGGCGACAATGCGCATCGAAGGCTTGGGTGGATAAATATAGGTATTTCGAACCATGAACTCTTTCAAAATATCATTTTGAATGGTTCCCGAAAGTTTCTCGCGCGAAACACTCGATTCTTCCGCAGCTACTATAAAAGCAGCTAAAACAGGTAACACAGCCCCGTTCATGGTCATGGAAACACTGACTTTATCCAGAGGAATACCATCGAACAAGCGCTTCATATCCAGCACAGAATTAATCGCCACGCCTGCTTTACCAACGTCTCCGGATACTCTGGGATGATCTGAATCATAGCCCCTGTGCGTTGCCAAATCAAAAGCAACCGATAGACCATGCTGTCCTGCTTTTAAAGCGTCTCTATAAAACTGGTTACTCTGAGCTGCCGTCGAAAACCCAGCATATTGCCGGATTGTCCAAAGGCGCTGCGTGTACATACCAGCGGTTGGACCTCGGGTATACGGCCATTCACCTGGCAAAGATTCAGTATGGTTTTCTAAGTCTTGACTCGTGTAAACCGGCTTTATTTTGATCATAGCCCACTTAAGATTACAAACAACGCAAAGACAATTAAAAGCGACCCAGAACCCATGCCGATCCAATGCATGTGTTTGTCTCGCAACTTAGATTTCAATAAACTCGACATCGAAGTTAAGAAAAACCACCAAACAAACGAACCTAAAAAAACCGGTGCTGCAAAAACCCAAGCATGTTCAAAATCAGCAGCACTCACTTGGATACCCGCCATCACAGCAACATAGGCAAGCACGGTCATGGGATTACTAAGAGTAAGAATAAAAGCCGACACAAAAGCAGCCCAAAGACCTTTACTCGCAGGCATCTCCCCTGTTTTCTTAATTTTGTTGGACTCTAAGATAATTCTGACAGCTAGAAATATCAAAAAAGACCCACCGCATAACTTAAGAAGCGTTTCGTATTGAGTCAGAAAATCGGCAACAACAGAGAGACCCAAAATCCCCACTAAGCCGTAAATCGCATCGGCTGTTGCTATCCCTAAACTGGTAACGATTCCCGTTACAAATCCAAAGTGCAATGAACGTTGAATACAAAGTAATGCCATAGGACCCACTGGCACTGCTAGTACCAGACCTACCGCAAACGCTTTCAAAAGAAATAGATGAGCACCCATAAACTGGGCGAACACTAGCAAGAACCCGAGTTACTTGCAACTTTTAGAAGCTCAGAGAGCTCCCGTCGTACTTTTCAAGAATTCAGCAATCGCCCTAGCATCTTGCAGAGAAAGTTCTTTGCCATTTTGAAAACGGCTCATAATTTGGACAGCTTCGACCAAATCTTTTGTCGAACCATCATGAAAATACGGATACGTCAGGGCAATATTACGCAAAGTAGGCACTTTGAATTTAAATTTATCACTTTCTTGACCTGTAAAATTAAAGCGCCCCAAATCAGCCCCTGCAGGAGTTCTATTTCGCCAAGCAAAATAGTCTTTCTTGTGACCCATTTTTTCAAAACTTTTTCCCCCTAAAGCAGGACCCGCATGACAACTCATACAGTCATTTTTGATAAATAATTCGTAACCTTTTTGCTGCTCTGCTGTCAGGGCTGTTTTATCTCCCAGTAAAAATAAATCATAGGGAGAATTAAGAGTCACGAGTGTTTTTTCATACTCAGCAATCGCTTCTGTAATATTTTTTACACTATAGCCCTCTGGATAAGTTTTTCTAAATCGCTGTGTAAATTTTTTGTCTTTCTGAAGATTTGAGAAAACTTGTGGCCAAGTACTTCCCATCTCTTTTGGGTTAGTCACCGGCCCTGCTGCTTGTTCTTGAAGATTTTTAGCTCGGCCGTCCCAAAATTGGTGAGAATTAAACACAGCATTCAAAACCGTCGGTGAATTAATCGGGCCTTTCTGGTTTTTAATGCCAGTCGCAACCTGAGATTGGTCTGTACCGCCTTTACTCAAGTTATGGCAACTCGCGCAAGAAATCGTATTATCACCCGATAAACGTGTATCAAAAAACATTGATTTTCCTAAAGCTACTTTCTGTGCATCGACTTTAGGAAGATGCTTGGAAGTCAACGCTTCTGGCTTTGAACGCTCTAATTCTTGATCGATATAGGCCAGCATGCTTTCTTTTTGTTTTGCTGAGATCCAACTGTCCCAATGCATGATTTTATATTTGAGGGGTGGCATGGCATCTTCAGCGATTTCTTTTCGTATCTTACGAAGATCCGTAACGCTTAGATGAGAAGGATCCAGTAAAAATTCTGCTTGAGCCTCTGAAATATCTTTTTCTATAATTTGCTTAACAATAGGGAATTTAAAATAAAACGGGTACTGAGTCTGATTGGGAGTATGGCAATTAGCGCAAGAGACTTGAAGTTGTTTAGAAAAGTCGGCGAAGGTAGCCTGACTTATCAAAAACGCTAATAAAAAAACAATTTTCATGAACCTCGGAACAGTTAGATTTCAATAACTATTCCGAGGCCACAAAAGCCAAGAAAGCTTATTTCTTAGCTGGAGCTACCGGAGCTGCTGTAGCAGCTTCTTTATGACCAGCTTTGGTCACAGAGACAAGCTCAACATTGAACATCAATGTCTGGTTAGGTCCAATGGCTGAACCTGCACCTTGAGCGCCGTAAGCAAGATTCGCTGGGATGTAAAGTTCCCAAGTTGAACCGACTGGCATCAACATCAAAGCTTCTGACATACCAGGAATGGTTGTTCCAACAGCAAAAGTTGCTGGCTTACCACGTGTTTTGGTGCTGTCGAACACTTTACCGTCAAGTAAAGTTCCAGTGTACTGAACGGTTACGCTATCGTCTTTGCTCGCTTTCTCGCCTGTACCTGCTTTGATGATTTTGTACTGCAAGCCGCTTGGCAAAGTTACAACACCTTCTTTGGTTTTGTTTTTGGCCAAGAATTCTTCGCCTTCTTTAATGTTCTTTTTGCCTGATTCTTCCATGTCTTTCTTACGTTTTTCCATCAACGAAGTTCTGAAAGAAGTCATGACTTCACGCATTTGGTCTTCGTTCATGGCTGGCTTACCATCTTTAGCAAGACCTTCTTTAAGGCCCTTCATAAAGATGTCAACGTTCACATCAACAGACTGCTCACCAAAGCTCTTGCCTGTGCTGTAGCCTAAAATATAGCTCACTTTTTCGATTTCTGTTTTCAAATCGCCAGAGCTAACCGAACCCGAACCACCCTTGTTACAGGCAGAGAGGGCCAACAATAAAATAGATAATCCTACAAGTCTCAACATGATGGTCTCCTTGGAAACAAGTAGTAAAGCACACTTCTGTGTTTTACAAAAGAGTGATTTCGTGCCAAAATGAAAAAATGGCAAAAAGCCCGCTCAAAGATAAAGATTTTATTCCCAATGATGAATCACTTTCTCAAATATTAGGCAATCGGTGGAATCGTTACAAAGAAACCCTCGTGGAGCTAGAAAAAAGAAAACTTTATCCTGAGATGTATTGGTATGGGCCTTCCAGCGGATGGGCTCCTCGTTTTTGCATTGCCGAAGTCACTGTCTGCGGAATTTATTTAGCCCAAAACCCTCTGATGGGGTTGGTAGGCGTTGGTGACAAAGTCGGAAACTTTTTAGACAAAGACCAAGAATTAAGTCCTAGAGCTCGAGGACTTTACGAGATGACCCCTAAAAAAGGCCCTCTGCGTTGGATCGAAGCTCAATTAGCAACACGCGGGGATCTAGAAGCTTTTCTGTCTCTTGTTGACGGGAAACTCAGAGCTCTTGCCATAGACGGCGTGTTACCTAAAGACACACCTCCTGCTGCACGCATTAAACGCAGAGAACCAGGACCGGCTAAAGAACCCGGAAAGCCAGGACGTAAAGCCATCAAACTGACCGAACCTAAAGAGATTCCGATTCAAGTTGGACCGTCAAACGCTTATAGCATTCAATCTATTTTGCGTGCTGGGCGGGGTTGATTTTTTATTCTGTCACTGGTGCGTAGCGCTTAAAACAGCCTTCTCCATGATGGTTATCGACACCACTTTTTTAAGAGCATTCAGGCTAATTCTTACGAACCGCTTTGATTTCGCCCCCAAAAATCGACAAGGCTTTCTGAATGGTTGGATTATTTCGAGCTTTTTCTTCTAAACTTTCTTGCTCACGCTTTACAGCTGTTTCTTTCGCCACATGAATGCTTTCGCTCAAAGTCACTTTAGGTAAAGTACCAAATGCTTGCTGAAAAATCAGCTGAAATTGT
>JBAXMC010000140.1:0-4753 GCA_037134495.1 Myxococcaceae bacterium | reverse complement strand
CTCATAGAATTCCTCGACGTTTTTCAATTTGCTCTGGAGTTCGTAGCGAAAGCAAACCCTGCAAAGTGGCTTTAATCACGTTGTGCGGATTCTTGCTGCCCAAAGACTTCGTCAAGATATCGTGTACGCCCGCAGCTTCAAGCACGGCTCGTACTTTGCTACCAGCGATAACGCCTGTACCTTCGGAAGCTGGGCGAAGAAGTACTTTGCCTGCACCGAAAATACCGGTAATCTGATGCGGAATCGTGGCGCCAGAAAGAGACACTCGAACAATACTCTTACGAGCATGCTCTGTTCCCTTGCGAATGGCTTCAGGCACTTCGCCTGCTTTACCAAACCCAATTCCCACACGGCCTTTGCCATCGCCAACCACTACAAGAGCGCTGAACGAAAAGCGACGACCACCCTTAACTACTTTTGCCACACGTCCAACGTGAACGACACGCTCTGAAAGTTCGCCCGTTTCGTCGGTGTTATGTTGAGCCATTCTCTCTCCCATTACAAATATCCTTAAAAATTCAAACCAGCTTTACGTGCACCATCAGCAACGGCAGCAACACGACCCGAATAACGATACCCATTGCGATCGAAAACAGCGCTTTCAACGCCCTTTTCTTTGAGGCGCTGACCTAGCAAATCGCCTACCATCCCAGCAGCACCGAGCTTCTTTTGGCCTTTGATATCAGCTTTCAAAGCTTTGTCTACTGTACTAGCAGCAGCTAAAGTGAGCCCAGTCGCATCATCGATGGCTTGGACATAAATGTGTTTAGCGCTTTTGAAGACGCTCAAACGAGGGCAAGCTGCATCGCCTTCTACTTTCTTTCGAACGCGAACCTTACGGCGAGCGAGCAAAGCCTGTTTGAGATTTCTCTTACGCAATGATTGAATAGTTGCTTTCATATTACTTACCTGCCGACTTGCCTTCTTTACGCTTAATCACTTCATTAGAGTATCGAATACCCTTTCCGCGATAAGGTTCAGGTGGCCTAAAAGATCTGATTTTAGCTGCAGTTTCGCCCAAGATTTCTTTATTAATGCTTTCCAGCTTAATATAGGTCTTGGCTGCATCTGTGTGCGCGGTCACTTCGGCCGGCAACGGAAAAATAACGGGGTGCGAAAAACCGAGTGCCATGTGTAGCTCTCTGCCTTTGGCTTCAGCTCTATAACCGACACCGGTAATATTAAGCTCACGAACAAATCCAAGGGTTACCCCGTGGACCATGTTGTTAACCAAAGTTCTAGACAAACCATGCAGCGACTTAGACTGGGTAGACTCATCTTTGCGTGTTACCAGAAGCTGGTTTCCCTCTTGCTTCACAGTCACAAAAGGATGCAGCTCACGGCTTAACTTGCCTTTAGGTCCTTCGACTTTAACCAGATGACCCGAAAGGGTCACTTTGACCGTTCCTGGGACTTCAATGGGTTGATTTCCAATACGAGACATTTTACACCTTACCAAACTGTACAAATAACTTCGCCGCCAACGCCTTGCTTCTTCGCGTCTGCACCGGTCATCACACCACGTGATGTAGAAACAATCGAAATTCCAAGACCGCCACGCACCTTTGGAATCTCCGACTTACCGGAATAGATTCGAAGGCCTGGCTTGCTGACGCGCTTGATGCCTTCAATGACAGGCAAACCAGCTTCGTCATATTTAAGCTTCACGACAAGACCTTTCTCACTGAGAGAATAGTCATGGATAAAACCACGTTGTTTAAGCACACCCACGATGCGCTCACCCATGCGAGAAGCACGAAGTGTCACATCCGCATGACGCACCATCAAGGCGTTTCGGATTCTGGTTAATAAATCACTAATAGGATCGGTCATCATAATCTTATTTACTTCCTAAAGGGAACGCCGAGATGTTTGAGCAGAGCTTTACCCTGAGCATCTGTCTTAGCTGTTGTTACCAAACTCACGTTTAAACCACGGATCTTGTCTACTTTGTCGTAGTTGATCTCAGGGAAAATAATATGCTCTTTCACACCGATTGAGCAATTACCCTGGCCATCGAATTTACTCGAGATACCACGGAAATCTCGTACTCGGGGAAGTGCGATATTCACAAATCGGTCCAAGAACTCCCACATACGCTCACGTCGCAAAGTTACAGAGACGCCAATCGCCAGACCCTGACGCAACTTGTAAGTTGCGATGGATTTCTTCGCCTTCGTAATCATGGTCTTTTGACCTGTAATGGTCTCAAGAGCTTCTTTACCTGCATCGATGGCTTTAGGGTTGGCAACAGCCTCGCCGAGTCCCATGTTCAGAACAATCTTCTGAAGCTTTGGAGTCTGCATCGGATTTTTGAGCTCAAGCTCTTGCATCAAGACAGAGACAAGCTCTTTCTCATAATATTTCTTCAAACGAGCCATCTTACACTCCCTCTGGCATGAGCATCACGTTAGAAACATGAATGGTACCGAAGTCGTTAATAATTCCGCCTTCTGGATACTTCTTGCTCTTTTGTGGCTTGATGTGTCGCTTTACAGGAGCAATATTTTCAATTTTGACCCGTTCGCGTTTACGATCTACTTCTAAAACTTTGCCAACTTGGCCTTTTCGGTCTTTGGAACCTGTGATTACTTTAACTAAATCACCTTTTTTAATTTTCATTAGATCACCTCCGGTGCCAATGACACGATTTTCATAAAATTCTTGCCGCGCAATTCACGTGCTACGGGACCAAAAATACGAGTACCGACTGGCTCATCGTCTTTGTTCACCAAAACAGCTGCACAACTATCAAAACGAATATAAGTTCCGTCTGGTCTGCGAATTTCTTTGGCTGTACGAACAACCACTGCGCGCACAACAGTGCCTTTTTTGACTTTCGAGGTTGGGCTGGCTTCTTTTACACTGCCGACAAACAAATCGCCGATCGATGCATAACGTCTGTGAGATCCACCCAAGACTTTGATACACATGACTTTCTTTGCGCCACTGTTGTCTGCTACTTCTAATACAGATTGTGTTTGAATCATGACTAGACCTCCACCGTCTGAATAATATTTTGCAGAATAAAAGTTTTCGTTTTGGAGTAAGGCCTGCATTCCATAATGGAAACCAAGTCGCCTTCTTTGCAACGATTGAGTTCATCATGCGCATGATATTGATCATGTCGCTTCAAAAACTTATGATATTTAGGGTGCTGCACAGTACGAGTTACTTTCACTGTAATGGTCTTTGCCATTTTGTTGCTGGTAACCACACCTTGCATCACGCGTTTTTGCCTATCCATTATTCTGCCTCATTAAAGTCAAAAGTCTTGCCAAGTCTCTGCGTGTCTTCTTCAAAGAAGCCGTATTCGTCAACTTGCCATTTTTCAAATCAAAACGCATATCCAGAAGCTGACGCCTCAATGCACTTTCTTCTTGTTTAAAATCTTGTTTCGTCATTTAAAGCTCCTGCGACGCCATAATAATTTTAGTTGGAAACGGCAGTTTCGAAGCAGCCAATTGCATCGCTCTTGTTGCTACATCTTCGGCCACGCCTTCCAATTCATAAAGAATACGGCCTGGCTTAACGACAGCGACGTAACCTTCTACAGCGCCCTTACCCTTACCCATTCGGACTTCAGCAGGTTTCTTTGTAACGGGCTTATCTGGAAACACCCGAATCCAAATCTTTCCGCCTCTCTTCACGTGACGAGTCAGCGCGATACGAGCGGCTTCAATTTGACGCGCTGTTAACCAGCCGCGGCCCGTACACAACAAACCCACAGTTCCAAAAGACAAATCAGAACCGCCCTTGGCATCGCCACGAACACGGCCTTTGTGCTGCTTTCTATATTTCGATCTAGCTGGTGATAACATGACTCTTACACACCTTTACTTGCGGGTCGAAGGTAATACTTCGCCCTTAAACAACCAAACTTTGCAACCGATTTGCCCATAAGTTGTATGAGCTTCAGCCGTTCCATAATCAATATCTGCACGAAGCGTATGAAGAGGAACTCGTCCTTCTCTATACCATTCGCGGCGAGACATCTCAGCTCCACCTAAACGACCTGAAACAGCGATTCGGATTCCCTTCACGCCAAATTTCTGAGCCGTCTGCATCGCCTTCTTCATCGCTCTTCTAAAAGCAATGCGGCGTTCTAACTGTTGACAAACATTTTCTGCGATCAGTTGAGCGTCTGCCTCAGGTTTACGAACTTCATGTATATTCAAAAAGACTTCACTTTTCGAATTTTTCTGAAGATCATTTTTCAGCTGCTCAATACCTACGCCTTTTTTACCAATAATCAACCCGGGTCTTGCGGCATGAACGCTGACTTTGCATTTGCTAGCAGCGCGCTCAATGTCAATGCGGCTGATGCCAGCAGGTTTATACTGCTTTTTCACCATAGCACGCATGTCCATGTCTTCTTTAAGCCATGCAGCGTAGCCAGCCTCATTGAACCACTTTGAATCCCAAGTCTTAATAACACCAAGACGAAAGCCGATTGGATTTACTTTTTGGCCCATACTTACTTACTATCCCTTGTAGAAAGACGAACATCAATGTGCGTAGATTGTTTGCGAATCGGAGTGGCTCTACCTTGTGCGCGAGGCATAAAGCGTCTTCCAATCTCCCCTTTGTGAACCTGAATCTCTTCAATAATCAAATTGTCAGCATCAAATCCACGTTCGGTAGCGTTTGCAGCTGCCGATTTCAGGAGGGCCCGAAGGGGTTCCGAAGCAGCTCTCTTTTGAAAAGCTAAGTTGACATAAGCCTCGCTCAGCAACTGACCGCGGACCAAATT
>JBAXMC010000139.1:0-4861 GCA_037134495.1 Myxococcaceae bacterium | reverse complement strand
CTTTTGAACAGGAGTTTAAGAAAATTGTTAGTCAGCACCAACCTGTATAATATTTGCGCCGGCATCTACGTAATCGCCTTGTTTTTGTACGCTTTAAATCTAGGCTTTAGAAAAATACGACTCAGAAAAATCAGCACGACATTAGTCGCTCTTGGATTTCTTACGCAAACTTTAGGCATGGCATTTCGATGGATCGAAGCAGGCTACATAGAACTTGAAGCTTATACGCAAAGCACCGGAGAAGAACTCTCGGGCGTAGCTTATTGGCAAGTGCTCACTCAGCATCCACCTTGGTCGAATCTGTATGAAATCATGGTTTACATGAGCTGGGGTTTAGTACTGGTATTCTTGGTTTGCGAAGTGAAATGGCGGGCGCGTTTTATCGGTATTTTTGCACTTTTGTTAGCACTCACAGCACTCGGCGTTGCTTCTCTCACCAGTGGTCAGATTAAGCCATTGGTACCAGCACTGAAAAGCTGGTGGATTATGATTCACGTAATTAGTGCGTCTATTGCTTATGCAGCAGGTACCATAGGTGCTGTGGCAAGTTTTCTATATTTGCTGAAGGCCGAAGATAAAGTAAACTCAAAGAAAGTATTTGCAGGCACGGTGATAACCAGCATTTTAATCAGCCTACTCTCTCTTAAAGGCGGCAGTTTTAATCTCTGGAACGAGAGTTTGATGGGCGTGATGCTCTTTGCTTGCCTCTTTGCGGGCGCAGTTTTATTGTTTCCAATCAAACTTCGAGCTTTGCTGCCTAAAGCTGAACAGCTAGACCATATAGCTTACTCCAACATTTTGGTCGCTTTTGCTTTGGTCGCCGTTGTTTTGGTCACGGGTGCTTTGTGGGCTCATTATGCTTGGGGGCGTTACTGGGGTTGGGACCCTAAAGAAACAGGCGCACTGGTGATTTGGATCACGTATGCCCTATACTTACACACGCGTATCACCTACGGTTGGGTAGGGCCTAAATCAGCTGTGATTGCTGTTTTTGGTTTCTTCGTGATTATTGCAGGTTTCTTAGGGGTTAATTTAGGCTGGTTTGCCGATGGATTACACAGTTATGGTCGATCTTAGATTTGAAAAAGCACGTTATATTTTATCGGCTCCGAGCGTCGATATTTTACCAGTAAGCGACTTACCAGAGTTTGCTTTTATCGGACGTTCAAATGTCGGAAAATCTTCACTTTTAAATTACTTAGCGAACCAAAAAGACCTGGCTAGAGTTTCTAAAACACCGGGCCGAACTCAAGCTTTAAATCTTTTCGAAGCAGAGCTCGAGAAAAAACCTCTATGGATTCTAGATTTGCCCGGCCTAGGCTATGCCAAGTTATCTCTGACAGAACGCGAACGGCTTTCAATCTTGCTTTCAGATTATCTTGAACGACGCGAGCAGCTCACTTGCTTGGTGCACTTGCTAGATTGCCGCCGGGATCCAAACCCAGATGATCTTGATTTAAGTCGGCAATTTAGAACCCACGTTCCTCATTATTTTGTCGTAATGACCAAAATCGATCAGATTCCCTTCTCTAAGCGCAAAGAAGCCCAGAAGCGATTTATCAAGATTCTAGAAATCGCTCCCGAACAATGCTTGGCCGCCTCGGCCAGTGAGAATCTTGGTCGCGAGGTTATTTTGACGAGTCTCAGTAAAACCTTGTATTTAAGCTAGAAATGGCGTACAAATCTAGGACAAGGGCTGGAAATGTCTAAATGAGAAACAGATTACTGCAACTGCCTAAAAAACATAGCCTTTTTCTTTTCGGGCCCAGAGGGAGTGGAAAGAGCACTTTACTATCTCAGCTTTTTCCTAAAGACAAAAGTTATTGGATAGACTTGCTAGATCCCGATCAAGAAGACCGATTCGCCTTAAAACCATCTGATTTGGCTTCGATTGTGAAGGCTTTGCCAGAGCATATAACACACGTAGTCATTGATGAGATTCAGAAGAATCCCAAATTATTAGATGTCGTACATTCTCTTATCGAAAGCACGAACAAGGTTTTTTTATTGACTGGTTCCAGCGCACGAAAATTGAAACGGGGAGCAGCTAATTTACTGGCAGGAAGAGCTTTCGTTTATCATTTATACCCATTTAGTTTCTTGGAACAAGAGCATGAATTCAACTTAGATGAAGCTCTTCAATTTGGACAACTACCTAAATTGGAGACCCTTGAAGATAATTCTCAGAAAATAAAATATTTGAATTCGTATGCTAATACTTATCTCAAAGAAGAAATTGTTTCAGAACAAGTTGTTCGAAATTTACTACCTTTTCGTCGATTTCTTGAAGTTGCAGCACAATCTAATGGAAAAATAATCAACTACGCCAAGATAGCAAAAGATGTTGGCGTCGCAGAGACAACAGTCAAAGAATATTTTTCAATACTCGAAGATACTTTGCTCGGTAGAATGCTTGAACCTTTTCATCACTCATTTCGTAAACGATTAAGTCAGAAACCAAAATTTTATTTTTTTGATAACGGCATTTCACGCGCTCTATCAAGATCGTTAACAGTGCCACTGCAGGCCAAAACAAATGCTTATGGAGATGCATTTGAACAATTTATCATCAATGAAGTATTAAAATTGGTTTCTTATTTCCACGAAGAATACCGTGTTTCTTATTTGAGAACAAAAGATGACGCTGAAATTGACTTGATGGTTGAGCGCCCAGGCCTTCCTTTGCTGTGTATTGAAATAAAAAGTTCTGATTCTGTGAGAGAAGAAGATTTATCCTCTTTGGTGCAGCTTACAAAAGATTTAGGAAATTGCGAAGCAATTTGTCTTTGCAATGAACCCATGGCTAAATCTTATGAACACGCCCTTGTTTTACCATGGAAGCAAGGCTTGACTCAGTATTTTTTTAAATAATTTGATTTTAAAAACCAACTTCGTTTAGCATGAGTTTGTAATTGCATGGTGCAATTACAAAAAGCCGCCTTCCCCGCGCTGGACAGTTTGGGGAAGAACGGCAGCCTACACGGCCGAAAAAATAAGTACTTTCTCGGCCTCATAAAGTCAACATTCGTTGGCCAGGAGAAGTCATGTCCGAGAGAACACAAAAGATTTTAGATTACCTACGCAGTCAAGAAAAATCAGAACTTTGCATACGGCAACAAACACTCGCAGAGCATTTTAATTGCTCACGAAGGACCATCGGTCGAGCTTTAAAAGAATTGAAAGAGGCAGGTTTGTTGACGGATTTGAATAAGCGCGATGCAAACCGGTGCAAAATCTATGAAATCAAAATCCCCCTTAACCCCCGTTTGCAAAGGGGGGAATTAACCCAGGAAGCCCAGTTACAATGGCGACTTTATAAAAAAACATTCGGCATTGTTTTTAGAATGTTCGACGGACAACACGGCAGACCTCTTTTAGAAGATTGCTTCAAAGAAGTGGCATGCAAACTAAGCAATGTGAAAAACGAAGAAGAACTCTACAGCAAAATATTCGCAGGATTACGGGCATTACCCAACTTAAAAGAGACCGATATGAGCTGGAGAAGTGAACCCGAAAATCGAAATGCTGGAGGTACTTATTACTAAAGGTGGGAAGAGCCTTTCAACAGTTGAAGCTCCGCCAAAGTAGACCAACCTATCCAGTTGGATGTCCATTGGTACTCAAAAGGGTTGCTTAAACTCGTGCGTCTCATGAGTTTCTGATTTTCTGAGTCCCAGTAAAACAAAGGCGCCAAATCAATGTGGCCAGCAGAATCATGTTCGTTGACTTCTGGGACTAATTTGAGCGCAGCGTAATCTGACGGCGTTTGACCCCTTTGATAAGCAGTATAAATCTCATCTGCCGAATTTTGGAGTGCTTGACGCATGATTCGGCGGTTATCACGATTAGAGGCATCCAGATAATGTCCATCGCCATAAGCGACCCATTGATCTCCTTGTTCATTGTGAACATGTAAACCATACTGATTTTCTTCGTTATGCATCATCCCAGCCAAGAGAGATCCCACCGATGCTGGAGTGACATGCTCTGCCAAATAAACACGAGGTGTTCGAATATGTCCCGAAGAAAAATGATCCGTCAAATAATGACATGCGAAAGCATCCATCGCATAAGCTTGCTCGAGCGAGCCAGAAACAGCTTTTTCTAAGGCTACTTCGTGTCCGGTGATATAAGTAGTTAGGGCATCGTCTCCAAAATGATCGTAATTTTTTTCGGCCAACAAAATATATCTGCCAGTAAAACTCCACCAGGTCAGAACGTTACAGCCACCACCGGTCAAACAACTCCAGTCTTGAATACGTTCAAGTTGTGTTTCTTTTCTTTGATGAATCGCCGAAACAATTTTTGGGGCTTCTATCAGCGATTCTGGTTTATTGGCCAAGGAGTTAAAAGCTTCTAGAAAACGATTCTTTCGGTCAGTTTTATCTTCTCCTTCGCTGATGGGAACATCAATGATTCCATAAAAATCACCCATAGCGACCAATTCACCAAAGCTCATTTCCAGGCCATTTTCTAAGTGTAAATGAGTTCCAACATCATGGAGAGTGACATCATCACCCGCTAAAACGTGTTCTGAAGGTTCGAAACGAGCCTGAAAATCAGAGGCCTGAACTCCAGAACTTAAAAAAATGAAACAGAAAACGTAAATTAAGGACATACGTGTCATATCGACATGTCTTTAGAATTGGTCAAAAGAAATAAGCCTGCGTAAAGACTTGTTCTCAAATCACCATGCGATTTTACAAAGCTTTTTTATTCAGCGCACTCTTATTAAGCTCCAACGCATCAGCCGATTGGTTTGAAAATAGGCTGTTTTCGCCAGAAGGAACTCTGATCGTTGCTGCGATTGGGGGGTTTATCAACGGAGTGGGAAATTTAGTGGGCGGCCTGAGCTGGAACA
>JBAXMC010000138.1:0-4994 GCA_037134495.1 Myxococcaceae bacterium | reverse complement strand
CCATTGGACGTGCTTCGTTAACAGTCATTGTACGACCATCGAGGCTTTGACCATTTAATTTGTTAATCGCTTCTTGAGCAGCATCTTCCGAAGCCATCTCAACGAAACCAAAACCTTTGCTGCGGCCGGAGTCACGATCTACAATGATTTTTGCAGATTCAACTTCTCCATAAGCGGAAAAGGTTTGTGCCAAGATCTCGTCTGTGGCAGAAAAAGGAAGATTTCCAACATATAACTTTTTACCCATAACACCTCCTGAAGGCTGGGGTCGCTTCGGAGGGTTAAGCACCATGCCAACTGGACTCGAATGAAGCGTTTTTCACAATCCTGGCATCCTAACGCACAGTTTTTGACTTGGCAATCAAAAAAGAAAGTGTGGGCTTTTCAGGCCAAATCGAGTCCAACGGATTTCTTTGTGTAGCTCAGTCCAAAGCTCGGGGTCATGCTTTATACCGGGTAAGTCGGAAAGCAGACTTTTATAGACTGAAATAACATAGGGACGTACGAGCTCGGAGCGGCCGGCACTAGAATGGATATCCCAAATCAGTGCTGCAATCCGATATCCAGCCCTTCGTTTCCAAAGGCGACTATTTTGATGAAGAACTTCCTGATATTTCGAGAGTGCTTTTTCAAATAAGAGTCGCTTTTCAAGTTGTTCAGCCTCTCTGTAAACTGAATTAGCAGCGAGCGAACAACAAAAGAATGCTAAAAACAGTGTTTTCAATCTTCTTCGCCAGACACCGTAACATCATAAGCGCCTAAAGCTTCTAAAAGCTCTTCCAGGGCATCAACAGCATTGGCGGATTCAAGGGTAATGGTGATCCGGTTACCGCGAGAGCGTGCTACAGGTGTATCTTCCCAGTTGGCTTCTTCTCTTTCGAGTACATATTCATCAGCTGCTATTCCGAAATCTTCAAAAAAATCAGGTACTTCTTCATCATGATCACCTTCCATGACCCATGAAAACCAATTATTAAGGGCCTTGGCTGCCAGACGCGCGGTCTCGTCTGTGTCAAAGGTCGCGATTAACTCAATTTCATCCATTTTATTCTCCGATGGAGATCATCAAAACATGGTGTTAAGAAAAAAATCAAGAGAGTTCCAGCCAAATTTTTGCGAGTTTTTCCGCTTCGAAGTTTCGAAGCTCATGCTTTACCCACAGATTTTTGCCGTCAAAAATGCGCTTTGAGAGATCAAGAGGCAAGACAGCTTCGCGGTCAGATTCGAAAAATTCTTCGAGAATACCGTCTAGATAATCGATCAAGAGATCAAAATCTTCATCTTCTGTTACAAACATAAATTCGTGGGCATTATTTTCGGTGCCCACTAAAGTTTTGAGCCAAAATCCTTCTTTGTCTTTATAAAAAGAAAGTGTGATTTTTTCCAAAGGGGCCAGATTAGTTTGATATTTTTTTTGAAGCAAATCGCTAGCTGCTTGCTCGGGGAAGAAATTCATCCCTTGTGGCTAACCGAATTTTACGGAGAAAGCGAGTGGGAGATCACTCAGAAAGCCCTGCTAGAGGCTCAGACACACAAGACTATTGCTTACTTAGACCCTTTTGGAAATCTAGCTATGCAAAGCCAAAAGCCAGATTTGATCTTAAAACCCGATTCTCTTGAGCAGGCTATAGCTATGAGCATTGAAATGCTTCAGACTAAAATAATAGATCTGCTGATCATAGACTCTCTCTTCTTGCTTGATAGTGAGAAAATGGGCTTTGAAGAAAGTTTGTTGAAATTAGTGAAAGCAGCTGAAAAAAACGAGAAACCTGTTTTTTTACTTAACTTGGATAACCCAATAAGAAGGCTGCTGGAAAAGACTTTAAACTCTTTTTTCAGCAGCCGGATTTGTGTTGGTTAGTGAGCCATGTTACGAACGATGATTTGGTCACGTTCGAAACGAACCTTAACCACGCCACCTTTGTCAGTTCCAAGCGGAGCCAATGGCAAACGCAAGAAAGGACCGCCAGCATGAATGCGCTGTGCTTTGTACAAGCGTTCTTGGCCAGAAGTTGGAACAGAACGTCCACGTGTTCCCGGACCATGGTTTTCTGCAATGTAAGCATCCAAAGTATCTGTCTTTTTGCCAGCTGCTTTGAGTTCTTTAACTGCCCTGCGAAGCAAGGAAGCGATGTTTTTTC
Organism: Myxococcaceae bacterium; assembly: GCA_037134495.1. Taxonomy (GTDB): domain Bacteria; phylum Myxococcota; class UBA727; order UBA727; family JABDBI01; genus AER2-1. Next base: position 2,853 of record JBAXMC010000138.1, on the reverse strand, counting down.
GGCCTTTTAAAAGTCTTTCAACGCCATCCATTCCTTCGATTAGATAAGCGATTTGAATGTCTTTAAAAGAAACCAAAGTTCTTTTATTCCGTGTTTTTTCTGTAGCCATTTTTACCTCTGTTTAATAAATCAAGAGAAAGACTTCTCTAAATCTCTTAATAAGTCAATAGGGTCCTCTATTCCAACTGAAAGACGAATTAATCCATCCACAATTCCGAGAGTTTTTCTTGTTTCTATTGGAACGCAAGCATGGGTCATAATAGCAGGTAATCCAATCAAACTTTCAACGCCTCCTAAGCTTTCTGCGCAGCTAAATAGTTGCGTGGACTTAGTAAAGTGTTTAGCTGCAGTTAATCCGCCTTTTATGACAAATGAGATCATGCCGCCTGGTCCATTCATTTGTTCCTGGCAAAGTTTGTATTGCGGGTGTTTTTTAAGACCTGGATAAATTACTTGTTCGACCTGAGAATGCTTTTCTAAAAATTCAGCAATTTGCTGTGCATTTTCGCAATGTGTTTTCATTCGAAGAGCCAGTGTTTTGATGCCTCTTAAGAGCAAGAAGCAATCCATAGGTCCGGGAATAGCTCCGACAGCGTTCGACATGAAAGTAAGTCTTTCTGCCCACTGCGAGCTGTTTGTTATAATCGCTCCGCCGATTAAATCACTGTGTCCACCCAGATATTTGGTTGTAGAGTGTACAACTAAATTAGCTCCCAGTTTAAGTGGTTGCTGGAGATATGGCGTCGCGAAAGTATTATCGATGGCTACCGGTATATTTTTGGTTTTGGCAATTTTACAAATCGCTGGAATATCAACCAGTTTAAGCGTTGGGTTCGTAGGAGTTTCAATCCAAATAAGCTTCGTATTGGATTTGATAACTGGTTTTAAATTAGCCACATCGCTGAGATCCACAAAATCACAGGTGATACCCAAAGGCCCAAATACTTTTGTGATAAGTCTACGTGTCCCGCCATACAAATCATCCATCGCAACCACATGATCACCGGCAGACAAGCACATGAACAAAACAGATGTTGCAGCGCAACCCGAAGCAAACGCAAATGCGTGTTGTCCTCCTTCTAGAACGGCTAGATTGTCTTGCAGTGCTGTCCGGGTCGGGTTGTGTGAGCGTGAGTATTCATAGCCTTTATGAACACCTGGGGACTCTTGAACATAAGTAGAAGACATATAGATAGGTGTCATGATGGCACCTGTCAGAGGATCTGGGTTTTGACCCGCGTGAATACATTGCGTGGCGAATTGGTTTAGTTCATGAGACATATCTGGAGATTTAACATTGAAGACACTTAAAAACCAAACCATTTTTATTACGGGAGCCAGTCGTGGCATTGGTCGAGCAATCGCTCTCAAATGCGCAGCAGATGGTGCTAATATTGTGATCGCGGCTAAGAGCGCTGAAGTTAATCCAAAACTGCCAGGAACCATTTTTACGGTTGCCAAAGAAGTAGAAGAGGCCGGGGGCAGGGCACTCGCTTTACAATTAGATGTCCGAGATGCTGATCATATTCACGAAGCCGTTCAGAAAGCAGCTGCCCATTTCGGTGGCATTGATATCTTGGTCAACAATGCTGGAGCCATTAGACTGACAACAACTGATGCAACACCGCCCAAATCTTTTGACCTCATGATGGGCATTAATGCCAGAGCGACTTTTTTTTGTTCCCAGGCTTGTCTGCCATTTCTAGAAAAATCTTCGAATCCGCATATCCTAAATTTATCACCGCCGATTAGTTTTGAACCCAGATGGTTACAAAATAACTTAGCCTATACGATGACCAAATATGGCATGAGCTTATGTTCTGTAGGCATGGCTGCAGAGTTTAAAGATCGTAAAATTTCTGTGAACTCTTTATGGCCGCGTACAGCCATAGCGACAGCTGCTATCGGCATGCTGATGGGTGAAGAGGCTTTTGCAAAATCCAGAAAGCCTGAAATCATAGCTGATGCCGCTCATACTTTGTTTTTGACACCAGCAGGAGAAATTACAGGTCAGTGGTTGATTGACGATGACTTCTTGAGAGAGCATGCAGGTGTGACAGATTTTGGGCCGTATTCTTGCGTCCCGGGCGAGACAGACTTGATCCAAGATTTTTTTGTTTAAAACAACCTGTTCAAAGAGAATACGATCGCGAAAACCAACACAAGTAGAGCAGTCTGGGGTAATAACTTATCTAGGCTGCTTTTTCGCATTTTGAGCAAGGCCAACAAAATTACTAAACTTGCCGCTGGTACGTTTAACCAGAAGGCTATTAGCGCTGGTACCAGTAAACAAAAAATATATTCAAAATGCGCAAATTTGGGTCCGAATCTAACAGCTAGAGTCTTTTTATGAGCTTTTCGATCTTGGTCAATATCGCGCAGGTTATTAACGGTCAAAATCGCACAAGATAATAACGCCACGGCGAACCCTGCCCAGCAAGCTTCAAGATTAAAACGCAAAGCTTGTACGTAATAAGTCCCAGCCACAGCAACGGGTCCAAAAAAAATCACGACAAACAACTCGCCTAAGCCCAAATATGCGAGTGCATAGGGGCCAGCTGTATAGGCAATGCCCGATAAGATAGAAGCAAGACCAATTAATAAAATCGGCCAACCACCGCGCAGAACCAATAAAATTCCCAAGCAAGCTGACATTGCAAAAACAAAAATAAAAGCTGCCTTAACTTGTTTCGGAGCGATTAAGCCAGCTTGTGTGACTCTAATGGGCCCAAGGCGTTCATGCGTATCTGCGCCTTTTTGGAAGTCAAAATAATCGTTGGATAGATTCGTTCCGATTTGAATTAAAACAGCGCCGAGCAAAGTCAAAGCGAGATAAGCAGGTGAGAAATATCC
>JBAXMC010000137.1:0-5066 GCA_037134495.1 Myxococcaceae bacterium | reverse complement strand
GAGACAGTCCGCTCATCAATTTCTGAAGTTTCTAATAAAGACTTTTTTTGAGAATCGAACAATTCTTGCCAAATCTCTTCTTTCGCAAGCTTATTTTTATGCAGTATCGACATAGAATCAGTCTCAAGAATCTTTTCTTTTAGTTCTCTGATTCTTTGATTTTTTGCGTCTCTGAGCTCATCGTAAGATTTTTTTCGTTTCAAAACAGTGATTTCTACTTCTTCTCTACGTTGAGCTTCTTTTTTTACTTCTTCTTCCTGTTTAATATTTTTCTGAAATAACTGCAAAAATTTATATATAAGCACAGATTTTTCTGACCAATCCGAAGCAATTGAAGCAAGATTCTTGAACCCTCTCCCTGAAAACACCAACGGATTTTGTTGATGCGAAAGCATAAGCTCAGCATGAACGACAGAAGAAAGAAAAAAGATTTGAAAAATAAAGAAGCTGATTTTAGTCATATTAAACCCCGAAAAAACATTAAATTAAGCAACAAATTATACAAGTTAAATAAAAAAGCAAGCATTTTTAAGTCATGAAAGGGAGGAATCGCACAAATCTATATTTTAAATATACTTACGGCTAATCCTTAATATCCCATCTTCTGCCGTAAAACATATGGAATCACAAAAAAGCCATCCAAAGCATAGAGCCCAAAAGTGACACCCGTAGACGCTAAGAACCTAGAGAGTTTATTCCACTGTTTAGCATACAAGCGCACATACTCATTCATCTGTTCGGGCTTTAGACCTGCAGGTGGAGTCTTTGCCAAAGATGCCAACTTTTTAGCCAGTGCAAACGATGACAGCGCCAAAATACCATTTTTCACGCAGTCATAGTTCTCTGTAACAGCAAATACTCTCATCCCTGATTCTTCTGAGAATTCATTGCTCGCCGTCTCCTCAAAATTTCCGTTAAAGGGAACTGCCATCATAGCCAGTCCTGCTTTTAATGGCCCACAAGTATGCTCTAGCATATTGCCCACAGCACCCATCCATTTGGTTTCGGAAATTTCTCTAAGCCTGGTACTTTACCTAAACCTTGGTCTATCACTACTACCCACATATATGCCTGATCTTTAGCAAGATTCAACTTCTCATGTAAGCCTGTGAGAGCTATACAGCGGTTAGCCAGCGAAAATGCAACAGAAACAGCAATAGAGTCGTGGACGTAGACTCCTGTGGCAGCAACAACAGGACATATGATACAGGGGTATTCCTCGCCTGCTGAAAAATAGATCGTAAACTTCGCATCATCGGCACTAGGAAACCAGCTTGCCAGCGCGTAACCACTCCCAATCTTCAATCCTGATAAAACCATACTCTCTACCCAATGCGTTTCATTTTTTGCAGAAACCTCTAAACTTATAAGTAAAACCAATCCAACAATTATTCTTCTCATTATTTCAACCCTCTTAACGCAAAAACCCCGCTCCTTCTTTTGATTTGAAGGGCGGGGTTTTAACTTGTTTATTGATACTCTTTTATGAAGACAACAAGCTACCTCGCCCATTTGGACGAACGCAACGCTTATAATAAAACACAAAAGATAACATAGGCTTTGATAATACAGAAATTTCTAACTATGTCAACTAAAAAAATAGCCTAGTCAATGTATGAATATGCATAACACTAATAAATCCCCATCTCAAATACCACAGGACACAGGCTTTGGAGGCACCTTTAATACCTCTATGTCTGTTGGATTAAATCGCCACGCCGAATACGCCGTAACAAAATTACTTAACCATTGGTCATAAGAGTAACTCGCAATCGGCGTTGCTAAGGCAGCCATTAAAGAAAGCATGGGATTTTCAGACAAAGTGTTTTTAGAAGGATATGGCTCTGTAACTGATTTACTCCAGTGCCGATAGGCAAGAACAAATCCTGGGGTAGTAAACAATAAACCTACTCCAAACCAAATCCCTCCTATTTCTAAAGAAGACCCGATTCCTGGAGTCGTACGTGTATAAACAACAGCTGTATGGTTTTGAGCAAAAGTCATGGTTGCAATAAAAAAAAGAATCAGCCGCATGTACACCTGCCCTGCCTTGATCAAACCCATCAAACAACCTACAGTATTCCGTATTATGACTGCCCGGAAAATTCTCATATGGCCTGATCCTGCTTTGCTTCAGGTTTCGAAGCCTGTCGAAAAAATTGACGCTTCGATTAAAGCACTGGTTCAAGACATGATCGACACCATGGAAGACGTCGGCAATTCAGCAGGTCTAGCGGCTCCGCAAATTGGCGTTCCGCTGAGATTATTCATGGCCAATATTCCGCCCGATCAAAACGATGGCAATGGGACAGATGGCTGCGAAGCTTTTATTAACCCTGAGTTTCTCATCAAAGAAGGCCAATTTGAATGGGAAGAGGGCTGCTTGTCTATCCCTGGAGAACGCGGCCGCGTAAAGCGCGCCTATCGAGTCATAATGCGTTATCTAGATTTAAATGGCGTGTCTCATGAACGCGAAGCCTTTGACTATTTATCAGGCTGTTTTCAACACGAAGCTGACCACTTAGATGGCAAACTCTGGATTGATTATCAAAGTTCTCTTAAAAAAGAGTTAGTTAGGAAAAAAATGCAAAAACTACGAGCTGCTTCATGAAAATAGTTCTCGTTCTCTTGTTATTAGCTTGTTCTTGCACCCCCAAACAAAAATCAGATTCAGAGATTATTTATAACTTTGATACAAAGACAAACGAGCTATTAATTAAAGTCAGGCTTCCTGAGGGAAAGCATGCTTATGCCCCGGGAGAACCAATCGGCAAGCCTGTTGAACTTGTTATTCACTCAACCAATAAATGGGAATTGGCGAGTCAGCCTGTTTTCCCAATAGGCAATAAAAAGCATCTTATTGACCACTCATTCGAAATAAAAGCAAAGCTCAAGAATGGCCAGGGACCTATTTCTGGCATATTTAAGATGCAACTGTGCTCAGATAGCTCTTGTGAACGTCCTGTAGATTATGGGTTTCAGATCAATTAGCTCAGCAAATTACTCATTCAGTCCAGACACCTTGAATCGCTTCTGCATGCCTGTCTTCCCTGCCGAGTGTTCCAAGACCAAAATTATCTTCGATGGTTCTAAGCAAACTATAATGATTATAGGCTGTGCTTACTGCTACACCAGATTTTATGACAGGGCCCAACAAAAGAGTAAAAATCTGGTGGTTTGAAGACAAGGGTCCAGATTCATCAAAAGTAACGACAATTAAAGTTCGCTTCATTCTTTCTGAATCATGAAGCAGGGGTGTTAGAAATTTCTGGAGCCAATCGCCAGCAAACAACAAACCTGTATCATGACCATCGTTGTCCATATCGGGAGTATAGAAAGCATAATGAGGCAACTGACCTGATTCCCAATCAGATTGGAATTGTTCGCCCGAAACAACTCGGGCACAACGTGCGGGGCTATCTTGAACCGATTTATAACTTAAAAAAGGAACATGCTTTCTGGCATACCTATCGTGTGTACTGCCTAAAAAACAATTCCCAGGATAGCCTTCTGCATAATTTTTCCATGACAGTCCTCTCGATTCTAATAAATCTGCTATGGAAAACGCATCAACAGAACCCTGGTGGTCTGCCGTAAAACCAAATGTGTTCCCAGCCGTCATCGCTAAATAATTTGGGTAAGAGGGATGCATTATCGCATTAAAATTACTCAGCAAAGCTCCTGTCGGTATCAAACTTTTCAAATAAGGATTTTTTATGGCATCTGAATAATCAACATTCTCCAAGACCACAATCACAACATGATCAAAAAGCTTGCCTGGAGATTCAGAGATAGCGCAAGATGAAATCAAGCAAAACAAAGTGAGAAATCGAATCATATTTTTTCCAACAGCCCCCCAGCATTCAAAAATCCCGGGATTGCACAAGACTTAAAATTGAGATTTGAATCAAGTCCATATGCTCACCCCTCATACACAAGCACCCTTGTTTAGTCTCAAAGACGCTGACGGCAATTTAGTCGAACTCAAATCTTTCTTGGGCAAGAAGATAGTCGTCTTGTTTTTTTATCCCAAAGATGAAACACCCGGCTGCACAGCTCAGGCTTGTTCTTTCAGAGATAACTATGTTGGTTTTAAAGCGCATAACGCCCAAGTTCTAGGCATCAGCTCTGACTCCGAAGAATCACATCAGGATTTCAAAAATAAACATAAACTTCCCTATCCACTCTTGTCTGACCCGGCAGGTGAAGTTGCAGCAAGATATGGCGTCAAAAAACGCTTTGGATTTTTAAAAGATCGTGTTTCTTTCGTAATTGATCAAACAGGCATGATTAAACATGCCTATTCTTCACAGCTTCAAGTTCATAACCATATTGATGAGTGCTTACGCGCTGTACAGCAAATTAATAGCGCCAATATGACAACTCCAAACAACCCCATATCTGTAGAATAACCTGTTTGCGAACAACCCGTTTGAGGACCTTGCTCCACAGGTATTAATTCGCAAAAATTCTTTTTGTCTGTTTGAGAAAGTTTTAATTCAAAGTACCCAAGCTGAGTATACGGATGCATGACAGCATCAAACTGCTCTACATGTTATAGACCCCGCACATGTCACAATACATGCAGCAAGACATTCTGATAGTCTGTCGCGCTCCAAACTCCAGCATCTTGATTCAAATCGATTCGAACTTTCGATAAAATTTTCTGCGGTCCAGAGTGTGTCAAAGTTGTCACACCCAGCGCCTTGGCTTCAAAAGGCCAGTCTTTTTTAGGCAGCAAAGCAATCTTATTTTCGCTAGCTAGATCTAGAGCTAATTTTAATCGACCACAGTCTACAGAGTTCCAGACAGCCATCGCAATCATCGTAGAACCCAGCAGTTCAGGTGACTCTACAGATAGGCCTATCGTGTCTTTGTTCCATCTCACAGGAAATCAAACGATCCTTAAGCTTGCCTTATTCTCGTCTGCCATTATAATCTGACGACATGACATCTCAAAAAGCAGGCTCCGATGCTCCTAAGATTCTGACACTGCCTTCAGAATTACCAATTTTGCCGCTTCGAAACCGCGTGTTCTTCCCAGGAGTAGTGATGCCACTGACCAT
>JBAXMC010000136.1:0-5104 GCA_037134495.1 Myxococcaceae bacterium | reverse complement strand
GGGGGAGATCTAATCACCGGTGTGCCGCAATCTATCAGCATTACCAGCGTTGAAATCCGAGAAGCTTTGCAAGATATTTATCGCCAGTTTGTGGCCTGTACCAAGTCTGTCTTGGAACGAACTCCGCCAGAACTCTCAGCCGATATTATTGACCGTGGAATCGTGCTTTGCGGCGGTGGTGCTCAGATCAAAGGCCTTGATAAGCTCTTGTCAGACCAATGCGGCATCCCTGTTTACGTGGCAGACAACCCACTTCATGCCGTGGTTGACGGTGTTGGACAAGTGCTTGAGAATATCGACACTTATCGTGGCCTGTTAATCTAGAGGGATATTCATGCGAATGAGTTTATTAGGTGTCCTGCTTGCTCTCAGCGGCTGTTTGGGCACCGTTGACGGCGACTCCTTCCCTGAGGATAGCCTCTATTACCCAAGTGTTTTGCTTCAAAAAGACAACACGCTTTATGTCGTTAATAGCAACTTGGACTTGCGCTATCAAACAGGCGGCATCTCTCAAATTGATCTCACCAGTCGTAAAGTCAGCCTAACAAAGTTTATCCCCTCTTTGGCAGGCCAGGCTGTCGCAAACGATGATTTTTCGATACTCATTACGACGAGCCAACAAAGAAACTCGCTTTTAGACGCACTTTCTGGAAACAACCTATCGCTGCAATATAACGCGCCTTATTTTGTCGGTGCTCTCAAAGGCCAAACATCCGGTCTTTTGGGGTATCTTAATCTGCCGATCAACGAGTTTTGGGACAATACTCGATTTTCATTGGTTGCCGACCAACCTGAGATACAAGCTTTCACCTATGACAAAGCTGCAGGGATTCAGATTACGAAAAACTATCAGATTGCCACTTGTTTTGACAAGCCGGCCAAATCTTATCGAAGAATCGCTCGCCTGGGCGGAATCTCGATTCAACCTGATAACACCTATATTCTCGCTGAGTTTTTCATAGACGACCCGAGTGACAACACGAAATTTAGCAAACGCGTGTTTTTGATTAGAACGAACCCAAAAGACACCTTATGCGACGATAAAACGACTATTTTAGACATCACGAAAACAGAAAAAGCTCAGGCAGCCAGAGCGTTAGTGGTTGCAGACTCAAACACAGCTTATGCACTGCTTGATGAGTACCCTATTTTGGTTAAAATCGACTTAAAAGCTCAGAACGTCACAGAAAGAGTGCCTACTTGCAAAGGTCCAGCGACGCTCAAACTATCACCTGACGCCCTAACTCTGCTCGTTGCCTGTCCCAAAACAAACGAACTGATTGCTTATAACGCTTCGGACTTGGGTCTATTTGGCAGATATATGGCAGAAAAAACCAAGAGTGGCCCTGTCGATGTTTTGTTCGATCAAACCACACCTAACCGGATATTTGTCAGCTATCAACAAGATCATGCGATTGGAATTCTTAAATATGAAAACTCTGCTCCTCATAATCGGTCTCTTGGTACTTTCGAGTGGCTCCAGCTGCCTCGATAGTCAAACGATTTTATCAGGTCAAATTGGCGCCATCACCGATGCAACAACGGTGTCTTGTAAGCCTTACTCAACAACCGAGACAGATCATCAGTGTCTCTTGCTCGCAAACCCTTATTTAAACGCTGTCAAAGTGTTTGATATTACCGACAATCAGTTTGTTTTATCGCCCATTGCGTACTACCCGTTGGCTATCAAAGTGGGAGTTTCTCCTGGTCAGATTGCGACCGTCAAGGGTCGTATTTTCACGCTGGATTCTGTTGCTAAAAGTATTAACGAAATTCCTGCAAGCTTCATATCACCGCTTAATAATACCGAAACCCTTATTGGTATCTCTGGCAATTTCTTTGCGCTTTTAGAAGATTCTCAAAAACAAATTTGGAGCTTTATTTCATCGAGTGACAACAATATCAAAGTGCAAGTATTGGGACAAACCACCAGCATAGACCTTGCTTTGACTTGCTCTCCGAAGTTCATGCAATTAGACCCAAGCAATACTTACTTAGTCGCTGCTTGCGAAGACAAACTTTTTATTATGCCTACCCAAGCTCTTTTAAAACAGCCCATTCCGGACCCTCTCCCTGTTCCAGGCATAGCTGCCAATATTAAATCGATAGCACTAGATTCAAAGCTGGCCTTATTGGGCCTCGAAGACAGTACGCTCATTGTTGTTGATTTAGCCACCCAGACTTTAGACAGCACAGCGCCAGCAAAATTAAAAGCCAACGCAAAAGCCGTCTATATTCCCAGCAGCCTCCCAGGAACTCCCAGCACGTGCTGTAATGGAGAAAAAAATTGGGTAGGTGCTCTTCTCACAGACGGCACGCTTCAATATTGGCCCTACGCCAACAAAACTTTTAGCGATGTCAAACTCAGCCAGATTACAGACCTTGTTCTAACAACCGGAACAGGATCTTTCACACTGACGGATCCTCTCAAGCTCATAGGAGCTCAGGTACAGAACCAAAACCAAGATGGTCTTTCGTGTGAACGACGCTTGTTTCTGATTTATTCTGGCGCCATTTTCAATACTTGCGAAGGAACTTCGAATATAAAAAGAGTAGACCAAACGGAGTAACCATGTGGCTATAGGGGTGGCGCTTTAAACCCAAACCCAATCACATAGGTTTCCATGCTGCCAGCGCGCGTGCCTTTGGGGCGTCTGATTTTGACGTCTTTGAAAACTTCACGACAGGTTTTTAAATATTCAGGCAACCCGCCGCCTTCTAGAACTTTCACGCAAAATCTACCACCGGGTTTTAGAACTTGAATCGCAATTTCTAGAGCACGTTCACACAAAACCATGCTGCGATCTTGATCCATGCTTTTAATCCCAGAGGTTTTTGGAGCCATGTCACTTAAAACAAGATCAAATTCACCCTCGATCGACACTTCAAAAATATCGCCCTGAATAAACTGAACATGGTGCCCAAAGCTAAGGGCCAAAGGAGCCAAATCGATCCCTACAATCTGGCCACCGGAATCCCCTATTTTTCGCTCCACATATTGAAGCCATGAACCTGGCGAGCAACCTAAATCTAATACTCTAGACTTTGGTTTTATTAATCCAAAGTCTTGATCGATCTCTTCAAGTTTAAAAATAGACCGCGCTACAAAGCCTTGTTTTTTAGCTGCGTGATAATAAGGATCTTTCCGATTGTATTTCGCCATAGATTTTGAGATAACAAGAGTATGTCTGACGTTCAAACCCTTACCAAGGCCGACATCGCTTTAGCTGTCTCACAAAAAATAGGTTTTTCCAAGACCCAGTGTGCCAGTTTAGTCGATCGCGTGTTCGAAATTATGAAAGAGTCTCTAGCCAAGGGCGAAGAAGTCAAAATCAGCAGCCTTGGGCGCTTTCAAGTTCGTCAAAAAAATTCGAGACGTGGTCGAAACCCGCAAACCGGCGAACAACTCCAAATTTCAGCTCGCACAGTAGTTACTTTTAAATCAAGTCCTGTACTTCGCAACATGATGGGAGATACCCATGCTGGAAGCTGAACTGCCCAATAAAAAATATTTTAAGATCGGCGAAACTTCTGCACTCTTAGGCATCAAACCCCATGTGTTGCGTTATTGGGAATCTGAGTTTCCACAGATCAGGCCTTTTAAATCAAAAACAGGTCAACGTCTCTATCGCCACTGCGACTTAGAGTCTTTGGTCAAAATCCAAAAATTACTTTATAAAGAGCGATTTACGATCGCAGGCGCCAGACAAGCGCTTAAAATGCCAGAACCCAATGAAGTTCAAGAAAACCTATTGTCGGTTAAGAGAAAACTTGAAACTATCTTGCAATTACTAAAATGACACCCATGCAACGACAGTGGGCCGCCGCAAAGGAGCGAGCCAAAGACGCCATTTTGCTTTTTCGCATGGGCGATTTTTACGAGCTCTTTGCCGACGATGCCATCAAAGCCGCTCCTATCTTAGAGCTTGCCCTGACTTCTAGGGACAAAGACATCCCCATGGCGGGCTTCCCGCACCAAGCAGCGCCAGTGTATATCGCCAAATTAGTCGCTCAAGGTTTCAAAGTTGCGATCTGTGACCAACTCGAAGACCCCAAAGCAACCAAAGGCCTCGTCAAAAGAGATATTACGCGCATTGTAACACCCGGGACTGTTTTAGAAGACGACAGTTTAAAACCCAACTCGAATAATTATTTGGTTGCTTTGGTCGCGAGGGGAGTCTTTTCGTTATCCGCCTTAGATCTCTCTACGGGCGAATTTTTAGAAACATCCACTTCAAGCAAACAAAGTATTCTTGATGAAGTCAGCAAATTGGTTCCAGCAGAAATCTTAATCGGCGGCGATCAATGGCCTACGGGTTTGCTTGAACAACTTGAACAAGTGGCCAACCAAACCAAATCTTGCCGATTCGAATTTTTCACGAAGTCTTGCAAAGCTTCAGAACTCATAATCGATTATGTTCAAGAAACCCAAGGCGGCGCTTTAAGTTTTCTCAGCGAACCCAAACCCTATTCGATAGATTCTGAGTTAATTATTGACGCTGTTTCCAGAGAGCATTTAGATATACCAGGCTTATTTAGCTTACTCAATAAAACCTGCACAGCGATGGGCGCTAGACAACTAAACCGCTGGCTCAATGCACCTTCAACCAATTTGGCAGAAATAGAAACGCGGCAAAATAAAACGACCGAGCTTTTTGAGCAAGCCGGCCGACGCAAATCACTGCGAGATACGCTTAGACATCTGTATGATTTAGAGCGTTTAACGGTCAAAGTAGCTACGGGCCGCTTAAACCCCAGAGAACTCGCTAATATTAGAGATTCACTCACGCACTTGCCTCAGATTGCTGAAGTTCAAGACAAGCTTTTAGATATTCACGATCTTTTGAGCAGAGCCTTGGCAGAGAATCCGCCCTTAATGCTTAAAGATGGCGGCGTGTTTAAACCTGGCTACGATGCTCTTTTGGACGAGTTTGTTGATTTTGCTTCGGGCGGCCGAGATCAAATCGCCGCGATAGAACAACGAGAACGGGCCCTCACGGGTATTTCGAGTTTGAAAGTCAAATATACGCGTGTTTTTGGTTATTATATCGAGATCACGCATACGCATTTAGCAAAAGTGCCTGAGCACTATAAGCGCAAGCAG
>JBAXMC010000135.1:0-5219 GCA_037134495.1 Myxococcaceae bacterium | reverse complement strand
GTCGGGTAAGTTCCGACCTGCACGAATGGCGTAACGACTTGGGCGCTGTCTCAACCATAGACTCGGTGAAATTGTATTATTCGTGAAGATGCGAATTACCCGCGGTAGGACGGAAAGACCCCGTGAACCTTTACTACAGCTTGACATTGATCGTTGGTTTGTCGTGTAGAGGATAGGTGGGAGGCTGTGAAGCAGGGACGCCAGTTTCTGTGGAGCCAACCTTGGAATACCACCCTCGACAGATTGACGATCTAACCCGACGCCGTGAATCCGGGTCGGGGACCGTGTCAGGTGGGTAGTTTGACTGGGGCGGTCGCCTCCTAAAATGTAACGGAGGCGTGCGTAAGGTCCGCTCAGAACGGTTGGCAATCGTTCGTAGAGTACAAGAGCATAAGCGGGCTTGACTGCGAGACCTACAAGTCGAGCAGATACGAAAGTAGGCTCTAGTGATCCGGCGGCTCAGAGTGGAATGGCCGTCGCTCAACGGATAAAAGGTACTCCGGGGATAACAGGCTGATCCTCCCCAAGAGTCCACATCGACGGGAGGGTTTGGCACCTCGATGTCGGCTCATCGCATCCTGGGGCTGTAGTAGGTCCCAAGGGTATGGCTGTTCGCCATTTAAAGCGGTACGCGAGCTGGGTTCAAAACGTCGTGAGACAGTTTGGTCCCTATCTTCCGCAGGCGTAGGAAATTTGAGGGAAGTTGACCTTAGTACGAGAGGACCGGGTCGAACGAACCTCTGGTGGACCGGTTATCACGCCAGTGGTATAGCCGGGTAGCTATGTTCGGAAGGGATAACCGCTGAAAGCATATAAGCGGGAAGCCCCTCCCAAGATTAGATTTCACAGGTCTTAGACCTCTAAAGACTCCTTGTAGACCACAAGGTTGATAGGCTGGAAGTGGAAGTGTAGTAATACACGTAGCGGACCAGTACTAATAAGTCGTGAGGCTTAGCATCTCCAGATAATTAAGGTCAAGGTTGTTGTGTCATGAAGACCAATTGAGTTTTGCAAAGTTTGTAAAGTTTTCGGTGATTATAGCGACAGAGTCACACCCGATCCCATCTCGAACTCGGAAGTTAAGCCTGTCTGCGCCGATGGTACTGCACGGGCAACCGTGTGGGAGAGTAGGTCGTTGCCGAATTTGTTTCCCTAGCCCCCATAGAAATATGGGGGCTTTTTTTATTTGTTCACCCCTGGGCTGTTGCAAGAATGTGCCCGCTGGGCACGATCTATTTGCCCTCCATTGACAGAAGAGTTTGAATTTATTAATTAGTATTTATAAAATACCTATGAAAAATAAAAATCTGACAATTTCAATATTTCTCGCATGTTTGATGCTATCTGGAGCGAAATGCTCTGAAAACGGTGACGGGGTAGCTTCGATTCTTCAGGAAAAACCTGAGATAGTGACCAATCCAACCCCTGAAGATCCATCTACTGAAGTAGAAGGCAAGACTCTCTTCTGTGAAGCTGCTTTCCAACCCGGCGGGCCAGGTACAGATGTAGCCTATGCGCATCTTGCACCTACAGCGAAGGATGCTAAGTCATTGATGTTAGAAGTTGAACATCAAGGATACTCTTTTTACGTATGTTGGGACTTTTCTTTGACAACGTTGTACATGACAATCAAAAAAGGAAGCGAGGCGTTGGCATTTTCAACTGCCCGTATCCCCGACAACGGTCACAATGATTCCATGTTGCAGGTTGGAAGTTCTCCCAGGGTCTGGCTTTCTTGTGATTTTGTAGAGTACCGCCCGAAGCATTAGAGCGTAACCGAGTTGAAGTGAGCTGTTTTGTTTTATCCACGAAGTGGGTGTTTGAATAAAGCCCCGGGTGGAGCGCAGCGAAACCCGGGTGAAAAGGATGTAAACCCTCCATCTCCCCTTCCCAGAGAGCCGAAGGCTCGACTGAAGTTGAGAAAGCCAAAAAAATCTTATTGAAACGGGTTAATATACAACATTTGCTGGATTGGTATTCAGCCGAGCCTTCGGCTCTCTGGGAAGGGGGAGGACGTTATTGATAACGTTTCCACACCCGGGTTTCGCTGCGCTCCACCCGGGGCTTTATTCAAACACCCACTTCGTGGATAAAACAAAACAGCTCACTTCAACTCGGTTACGCTCTAGTTGTTTCGTTTAAGAAAATCGTCAGCATGACTTACATATTCCGGTGGGGTATGTTGTTTGTCAGACTCCGCATCGTTTAAAACTGACAGATAAGATTACGGCTGAAATTGGCTTAACTCTGCCATACGGGCGACCTGTCTGCCGTAGCTTCAGCGCAGGCAGAAACCTTGGCGTAGGCACGGCTTTTGGAGCTGCGTCAATACAGTGTATTGACGTTTTGAGATTTTTGGATTAGAATATCTTTATGAAGAACTCGCAGCTTCAAATCCGCATTTCAGATATCCAGAAGCATGCTTTACAACAAGCGGCATCTTCGGAAAATATGGATCTTTCTGCCTGGGTTCTTTCAAAACTTTTTCTAAACCCTAGAACCTTGTTTCTTAAAAAAATAGAATCTCTTGCTAGTAACCGGAAGTATGGATTTGCTGACTTAGCGGATTTTCTAAAAAATCTTAACTCTACCGACCTTCAGGAAATCCTGCAGGTTCCCTGGTCAGTCCAGTTAGAGCCATTACTGGCTAATTATGTGGCAGCGATGCTTGAACTTTGTGCCCATCGCCATAAAATAAGAGCGCCGTACTGGCTATCTCAGATTGAGCCCCTTGAAGATCCTTGCTTCGGAACTGATTTGAAAAGTCTGAGACTATATCTCTTAACCGTATCGCCTGTTCCCTTTAGGGCGCGGAATATATTTATTGATACGACCCTGGAAGGTCGGGTATGAGCCAGCTTAACAAAAAGCAAATTCATCGGCTCTTTGAAGCGCTGAACCAGGAATTGAAAGCGAAAAATTTAACGGGTGATTTGTTCCTGGTGGGCGGGGCTGTCATGTGCCTAGCAAGAGATTCGACGGCTGATGTCGATGCCTTTTTTGCGCCCAGCGCCGAACTTCATGCAGCAGCTAAGCAAGTCGCTAAAAAACTGGGCACCGATCCGCACTGGTTGAACGATGGCGTTAAAGGCTTCTTGAGCCCTAAAGGGGATTTCTCCAATTATTTAGAGCTTAGCAATCTTAAAATCTCGACAGCGACACCTGCTTATATGCTTGCTATGAAATGCCTAGCCGCTCGCATTGGAGAGGAATTTCATGATATCGATGATATTCGCTATTTACTCAAAAACTTGGGCATTGAGACAACCGAACAAGCCACCAAAATCATTTCTGCCTACTATCCATTAGAGAGGCTTCCACAGAAATCTTTTTATCTCTTAGATGAACTCCTCAAAAGATAAGCCTGCCCATCGAAGCCTTTGATCTGACCATTAGTCGACTTTTTGAACATCGGCCTTTTAGGCTTCGCGTTCGTAGGATGAGTGTGACGCTTTGGCGTAGGTCGGAGAGAGATTGACAATCTCAGAGGTTAATACTGTCATGCATGTAATAATGAACGGGGCTTTACAGTTGAAAATCAGCGCGCGATACTTGTATGCATATGAATAAAACTTTAATTGTCTCGTTCTTTCTGCTCCTTTCAAGTTTATCTCATGCGATGTCTCCTCGTGAAGATTCTTGTTGCCAGGCGGTTTCTGATGCTTGTGGTATGGATAGATCTACTGGAACACCTGCAGAGGCTTATATCTGTTATATGAATAAATATGCTGTCTGTACCGACATGATAGAAAATGACTTGGTAGAAGCACCTCGGCATTTAAAGCTGATCGACACTGCTTGTCTAAATTACACCGACAGAACTTTTCGAGAACGCCTTGCAGATTTTGATCTGAAACCAGCCAGAAATCTTATGGCGGAGTTTCGCGCAGGCAATTCTGAATTGTCTGAATTATTGGAAAAAGAACGCGAAAAAGCTAGGCTTCTTCTTGGCGATAAAATTCAGGGAACTAAAGACTGGCTTGAAACCATTACAGAAAGAAAAGATTACTGAAACCTAAGCTTCCATAGAAATATGGTTTTTTTATGAGTAACAAGTGCCTCCGGCGTTTCGATTTTCAGGTTCACTTCTCCAGCTCTTATCTGTTTCTTTTAGGCTCGGTAATGCCCAGAATCCGGCAAATATTTTATGGTAGAGTTCTTCCTCGTCCGTTAGCTCTCGTAATCCCCCAGCGATTTGCGTGAAGCAACTTTCAAATGTCGGTCTGCCTGAGCGACCATCGAATATTCTGAACATTTCTCTGAAAGTTCTACCATAGAGTTTGAGTTGATGTTGTGCCGCGGGGGACAAAGCTTCTTCTATTTCCTCCCTTTGCAAAAGGGGGATAGCAGGGATTTGGATTTTATAAATTTTGCACCGGTTCTCATGACGCTTATTGAGGTCTGTTAGTAAGCCTGCCTCTTTTAATTCTTTCAAACACCTACCAATGGTCCTACGTGAACAATTAAAGTGCTCAGCAAGCGTGGCTTGTCGTATCGAGATTTCCGATGTTTCTTGACTGCGCAACCAAATTAAAATCTTTTGTGCTCTCTCGGTCATGACTTCTCCATCTGTCAATTGACAGTTTGAGGCCGAGAGTTTATGTGTCTTCTCGGCCGTGAAACGCTGCTGGATTCCCCGCTCTCTCCAAGTTTGGGGAAGCCAGCTTTTTGCTAACACACCATGTGTTTGCAGAGTTCATGCTAAACGAAATCAGTTTTGAAAAGCAACTATCTGTTCTTGTTTTTTGGAGCTAATGCTCTATTTGAAAAATACTTGGCAGAGCCACCTTATATGGTTCTGACACATCGGGTTAGATGATTTGGAAGATTCTAATCGTAAAAAACTGCTCCAAAACTATCTTGACCATGTCATCCATGCCGGGCTTCCTATTTTACCTTATGGCGAGATAGCTGCTCACTGGCATGCACAAGAAAGATCACGATTGCGCAAAGTAGGTGTCCAGGTTCCCAGCAGCGATGCTCAAATTGCAGCCATTGCCTACACAAACGACTTAATCTTAGTGACCCGAAATGAGAAAGATTTCGTGCACTTCAGAGGACTTAGAATCGAAAATTGGTTCACGCTGTAATTTATTGTTTTACGTGGAAACACATCATTGTTCTATTGCGTAAACCGCTTAATCTGCTATAGAACAAGAGTCTAAAAGTTTTCGGTGATTATAGCGACAGAGTCACACCCGATCCCATCTCGAACTCGG
>JBAXMC010000134.1:0-5291 GCA_037134495.1 Myxococcaceae bacterium | reverse complement strand
GCTCAAGTGCGGCCAAACCATCCTGAAGCTGCTCTACTGGCGCTCTTTGAAAACGTCCACGTCCTTTGCGGCGAAAAAATACAGGCGCACCTTGCAAAGCAATTGC
Source organism: Myxococcaceae bacterium (assembly GCA_037134495.1). Classification (GTDB taxonomy): domain Bacteria; phylum Myxococcota; class UBA727; order UBA727; family JABDBI01; genus AER2-1. The sequence goes on along the minus strand of JBAXMC010000134.1, from coordinate 5,185 downwards.
CGCCGCAATGAGCATTCGGATCGCTCGGTGTACAGCTGCCGCCACCACCCCCACCACGATTACAAGATCCATCTTGTTGGTTGCAATTTGGAGCATTTGAAGGACACAGATAGCTTCCAGAACCAGCTCCGTAATTTCCATCGCAAGCATGACAGGTAGAATTGCTGCAGAACGGTGCTGTTCTAGGGCAAGAGGCTGAGCCAGAATTATCACCCGCATCCGAATCGCAACGAGCAACACAAGTATTGGTGGTTATGTTGCAAACGGGTATTAGAGCACTGCAGCTATCACTTGAGTTACAGTCAACACAAACACCAGGCATTGCACATTGTTTACCTTGGGGGCATTGCTGATCACCACCATCGCACTGCAAACAAGTTCCGGCATGAATCGTCTGGGGATTAGAGGTGCAATATGTAGAATTATAACAAGCTTGTGTAGTATCTTGCGTAAAACAATGCGGTGTTAAATCCGAACAACCACTGTCGTTTGTGCAAATCGTATTGCTGTCTACAGCATGAGGTGTGTTCTTCAGCAGGATGCTGGTATCTGCATTCGTTCCTGTTTTCAGGTTATTCACGATGTCTACAGGAGAGGCGACAGATCTTGTTATAAGTCCGCCTGCTTGGCTATTGCGAACACCAATCCCAACATAATTCCATGTATTTTCACGTGAGTTTTCTTTTGCTGGGTCTCGTCCTAGAATGGTATTCAATTCCAATGGACTGGATGAAGATTCAGAGCTCAGATTTTCTTGCTTCTTTAATAGCTGGGCACTTGATTTAGGTAAGGCCGTCTGAATCAAAGAAACTGTTAGATTTGAAAGGCCAGACGTATTCTTTTGTGGCTGAGAAAATCTAAATTGAGGGCATGCTACACCGTTTGCGTTCGCACAAATTCGAAAGCCGATGGCCGGTATCTGGTCTGGATAGTTCTTCCAAAAAATCTCAACCGGGACAGAGCTTCCCGTAACAAATTGAATTTCACCGGTCATTTTAGTGATTTGTGGAAGGCTTGGATCATTAACAATCTTCGCGGGTGCTGAAGTCAGCGGGATAATATTTCCAGCAGTATCCATCACCACAAGGTGATCTGTCCAGCAAGCATAATCTGTTGCTGCACAATAAGCTTGAGTAGTGGCGGGTGATGTAGCAGGAGGGGTGGATTTTTTACAGCCGGTACTCATAATGAATAGTAAGACAGGCATATAAATGAGATAGCGCATCTCATAAGATTATTACAGGTCAAGCCTTGATTTCAATCTAAAGAACTTTTATGAAATCTTTCGCTTTAATAAAGCCGTTAATCTTCTTTCCTGTGTCTTCAAAAACCAACGTAGGTAGCCCAACAACGCCATAGATTTGCTGAAGTTTCTTGGTTTCAGTAGAATCTACGCTGACATCTACCCGTATAATCACATAATTTTTTAAGGCTTTGATAACTTCAGGGTTTTTGAGCGTTTTTTCGTCTAGTTCATGACATAGTGTGCACCAATCAGCCCAGAAATCTAAAATCACGTGTTTGTTTTGAATTTTAGCTTCGCGTATTTGTGCTTCAATGGCCTGAGTGATTTGTGCGCTGCGATCCTTCGTAAAGCCGTCGTATGCCAGTTTCCCGTAGTGTAGAGTAACGAGTAGCATGAGTAAGCCCAAAACAAATTTAATTCGGTTCATCCAAGGACCACTTTTGGGAATTCTATGGATGGCTGAAGAAAAAGTGCCTAAAACTAAAAACGGCAACCCCATGCCAAGCCCATAAGCAAACATCGCTGCTGTGCCTTGTTTTAAGTCATGTCTTTCTGCAATGAGCGTTAAAATTGTTGCCAAAATGGGTCCTGTACACGGTGCGGCAATCACTCCTGCCACCAGGCCCATCATAAAGGCTCCTTTGTACCCGTCTTGTGCTCCCGTGTGTGTTAAGCGGGCGTTCCAAGATGAAGGCAGCGTCCAGGTGAAAACACCGAGCAAGTTTAAAGCCATGGCACCTAGAAGCAAAGCTACAAATGCATTCACCCAAGGACTTTGTAGGGCAGAGCCCGCTAAATATCCCAGCGAAGCAAAAACAATGCCTAGACCCGTGTAAAGCAAAACCATGCCAGAGACATACGCGCCAGAAACTAAAAAACCTTGTAGGTGTGATTCATAACGTCGTGCGCCGATAACGCTGAGCGTGATCGGAATCAGAGGGTAAACACAGGGAGAAAGGCTGCTGAGGAGTCCCGCAAGAAAACTTGAGAAGAGCATTCTAAAATATTTGCGGTGTTTCGAGTGTTTGTAAAGTCATGATTGAAAATTTCGCAAGCAAAGCAGAGCCTTATGAGCTTCCCAAAGATGATATTCGGTTTGTCTTTAATGCCAAAGGAGCGACGGCTAATGCCAGTGATTTGCCAGATTCTCATGATGGCACAAGACCCTTGCCCAATTCTCACGCTCATCGATTTGTTCATAGCCCCAGGGGAGATGTAGATGCAGCTTCTTGGAATGATTGGCGCTGGCAGCAGCGTGAGCGCTATCGAAACATTGAGCAATTACAGCAATTAATTAATGTAAGTGCTGGAGAACAAGAGGCTTTTAATAAATCGGATTCGATGTTTCATATGGGTATTACGCCCTACTATGCAGCGCTGATGGACAAAGACGATCCCAAGTGTCCTATTCGGCTTCAGTCTGTGCCTCAGCTGGGCGAGCTTGATATTTTAGCCACAGATTTAGAAGATCCGCTGGGTGAAGAAAAAGACATGCCGGTGCCCGGGATTACTCACAGATACCCGGATCGTGTTTTGTTTTATACAACGCATAATTGCCCGGTTTATTGTCGGCATTGTACGCGTAAACGCAAAGTGAGCGACCCAGGCAGTATGGCCAGCAAAGAGCAGATTGAAATCGCTTTGGCTTATATCGAAAAACATACAGAAGTGCGAGATATAGTGATTTCGGGAGGAGATCCGCTTTCGCTTTCAGATGAACGCTTGGATTATATTTTGGGGCGTCTCAGAGCGATACCGCATGTTGAAATCTTTAGAATGGGAACGCGCAACTTGGTGACTTTGCCACAGCGTGTGACAGACGATTTCGTAAAAATGCTGAGAAAGCATCAGCCCGTGTTTGTGAACACGCATTTTAATCACCCCAAAGAGTGCACGGCAGAAGCTTTAGAAGCTTGTCGTAAGCTGGCTGATGCTGGTTGTGTGATAGGTAATCAAATGGTTTTATTAAAAGGCGTGAACGATGATTGGAAAATCGTTCGTGAGCTCAATCACAGACTTTTGCTGATGCGCGTGAGGCCTTATTATATCTACCAATGTGATTTGGCTCAGGGGATTAGCCATTTCAGAACGACGATTCAAGAAGGGCTGGATATTATGGAAAATCTGCGTGGGCATACTTCTGGATTAGCCATTCCAACTTATGTGGTGGATGGGCCCGGTGGAGGCGGCAAAATCCCCTTACTGCCGAACTATGTTGTTAGCCATGAAGGCAAAAAATGGGTACTTCGAAACTTCAGAAACGAGACGTTTACTTATTATGAGCCATAATGCCTCTTTGCTAACGTTTCGTAACATGAGTCCTGCCAGATGAATGCGAATGCTGGCTTGGGTTTCTGTGCTTAAACAGAAAAAAGCAGTTGTTGAGCTGAGTGTTAATAATCCGACTGTTTGTAGGAGAATGCTTGCGGGATTTTTCCAAGCAGCGTGACAGGGTGAACTAAGCAGGGCAAGCAAGAGAAAAAAACGAACTGCTTTGAGCATGATAGAGCTATAGCAATAGACACTTGAAGTTGTCTGAAAATTAGCTAAGCTGGCGGCTTCTTATGATCAAAACCAATAAACTGGCCTTGTTTTTCGGCAGCCGCAAACTTTTTGAAGATGTGAACCTATCGTTTACAGACGGTAATTGTTACGGCGTGATTGGCGCCAATGGAGCAGGTAAATCAACGCTGCTTAAAGTTTTATCTGGCGATCAAGAACCTAGCTCTGGCACCGTTGAAATGAGTGCAGGCGATACTTTATCGGTTTTGAAACAGGATCATTTTCAATACGAAGAAAATACGGTCATGGAAACGGTTTTAATGGGCCATGCCAAGCTGTTTAAAATCCTGAAAGAGAAAGATGCGCTTTATGCTAAACCAGATTTTTCAGAAGCCGATGGCGAAAAAGCAGCTGATTTAGAGACGCAATTTGCAGAACTGGGTGGTTATGAAGCCGAAACAGATGCAGCTACTCTCCTAAACGGTCTGGGTGTGGGTCAAGCTTTGCTTGAAAAACACATGAAAGACTTGAAAGCTGTTGATAAAATCAAGGTTTTACTGGCTCAGGCGCTATTTGGAAAACCTACCAATTTGCTTTTAGACGAACCCACCAACCATTTGGACGAAAAGTCTATCAGATGGCTTGAAAATTATTTATTAAATTACCCCAACACGGTGATTGTAATCTCTCATGATAGGCACTTCTTGAATAAGATTTGTACGCACATGGTGGATGTCGATTATGGCAAAGCCAAGCTTTACACAGGTAACTATGATTTTTGGGAGCAATCTAGCCAACTGGCTCTAGAACTGCGTTCTAACGAAAACAAGAAACGTGAAGATAAAGCGAAAGATTTAGAGGCTTTTATTGCTCGGTTTAGTGCGAATGCATCGAAATCTTCTCAGGCGACTTCAAGACGTAAAATGCTTGAAAAATTAACGCTCGAAGACTTGCCGATTTCCACACGTAAAAAACCCAATATTTTGTTCCAGCAAAAACGTGAAGCTGGTGATATTATTTTAGAAGTCAAAGATTTAAGTGCGTCCAAAAATGGCCAAAAAGTCTTAGAAAATATTACTTTTTCGCTTAAAAAAGGCGACAAAGCTATTTTGATTGGAGATAACGAAATTGCGATTACAGCCTTGTTTCAGGCTCTGATGGGTGAGATTACTCCGGATGCTGGAACGGTTCGTTGGGGTTCTACAACGACACAAGCTTATTTGCCCAATGATCATAACCCTTATTTTGATGGCGTAGACTTAAACCTGATTGATTGGCTCAGGCAATATTCAGAAGATAAGTCTGAGAATTTTATCCGAAGCTTTTTAGGCCGTATGTTGTTCTCTGGCGAAGAGACTTTAAAAAAATGCAACGTGATTTCTGGGGGAGAGCGTGTGCGTTGTTTGTTGGCTAGAATGATGCTTCTAGGCCCTAACG
>JBAXMC010000133.1:0-5301 GCA_037134495.1 Myxococcaceae bacterium | reverse complement strand
ACTCATAAGTGCTCAGTCCAAAAAATTTCTGCACCTTCGGGTAAGAGAGCCATTTTTTGACGGGCCTGGTTGGGTTCTTTGCCTAAAATCTCTTTGTAGCGCTTCAAAGTTTCAGCGTGAAGTTCGAGCTTTCTGTCGAAAGCTTTGGCGATGGCATCGTAAGTAATATCGTCATGAGTCGGTCCAATGCCGCCCGATGTGAAAACTAGATCAAATTCTTTGGCGTGTCTCTTGACCGTAGAGATAATAACTTCTGTTTTATCTGGAATCGTCTCAATAAGAGCCAAGCTAACGCCGCATTCAAAGAGCGTTTTGGCGAGCGTTTGCGAATTGGCATCTTGAACCTTGCCGTTTAAGATTTCGTTACCAATTACAATCGCAGAAGCCCTAGGCATGATTGACTCGTTCACGCAATTCTTTGCCCGGGACAAAGAAAGGCACCCACTTTTCAGGAACAGAGACTTTTACGCCTGTTTTGGGGTTGTGAGCGGTTCTGGAATGTCTCTTTTTCGCAGAAAAGGATCCAAAACCACGAATTTCAATTCGATCATGCTTGGATAAAGCGACGCTCATGGTGTCAAAAATAGTTTTGATCACCATCTCTATGTCACTTTCAGAGATGTCTTTGGCTTCAAAAGCCAGGCGTTCGATGAGTTCACTCTTCAACATATTTAAAACCTACAACAGGTATTTGGCATTTGGCAAACGCCAAGCTACAGAGCGTTGTATGCTTGAGACGTTATCTAAAGGTTTTCGATCTGCCAGAAATTTTCTGAACGGGCAAGCTTTGCTTACCGAATCCAACATAGACAGTGCACTAAAAGACGTCAGAACGTCATTATTAGATGCCGATGTCGATGTGGATGTCGCCCATTCTTTTTTAGCACGTGTTCGTGAGAAATCGCTTGGCAAAGAGATCACCACTTCATTTCAAAAACGAAAAATAAGTCCAGCTCAGCATTTTATTAAAATTTGCCAGGATGAACTTGAAGCTTTGATGGGTTCTTCGGATGCTTCGCTAAAGCTCAATAAACCGATTGGCAGTATCATGATGGTGGGCCTGCAAGGCTCTGGTAAAACGACCACGACTGCGAAGCTTGCTTCGTTTTATAAGAAAAAATCCATGAGGCCATTGCTTGTTGCTGCCGATATCTATCGACCTGCAGCGATCAAGCAGTTGGAGATTTTGGGTCTTGAATTACAGGTCCCTGTTTTTTCAGACTTAGCTCTCTCACCGCCTGATTTGTGCTCGAAAGCTTTTCAAAAAGCGCGCGATTTAAATTGCGATTTGGTAATCTTTGATACGGCTGGAAGATTAGCGATCGATGATCTGCTGATGCGAGAGCTTGAAGCGATCAAATCTCTTGCAAAGCCTGACCAAATTTTGCTGGTTGTAGATTCGATGATCGGCCAGGACTCTGTTAAAACAGCGGCTGAGTTTAATCGCAGATTAGCCATAGACGGCTTTATTTTGACCAAGTTAGACGGCGATGCCAGGGGTGGGGCAGCGCTGTCTATTAAAGAGATCACAGGTAAGCCCATCAAATTTTTAGGGATGGGCGAAAAAATCGCCAACCTTGAAGAATTTAGACCTGAAGGCTTGGCTTCTCGAATTCTGGGCATGGGCGATATTGCTTCTTTGGTCAAAGATTTTGAAGAGCATGTAGACAAAGCCAAAGCTGAAAAAGATGCTCAAAAAATGCTGAAAGGCCAAATGAGCCTACAGGATTTTTTGGATCAGATTCGCATGATCAAGAAAATGGGGCCTATCTCTGGCTTACTTGAAAAACTCCCAGGCATGGGTCAGATCATGCCTGCAGCGAAAGCAGATGGAGAAGGTCAAATCAAGAAAATAGAATCTCTGATTTTGTCTATGACTCTGAGAGAACGACGGCAGCCAGAGTTAATTAATCTGCAGAAATCAAGGCGCAAGCGCATCGCTCAGGGCTCTGGGCGGACTGAACAAGATGTTGACATGCTGCTTAAACAATTTGGCATGATGAAAAATATGATGCAAAATTTCGGTAAAATGGGTTTGGGTTCTGGAAAACCTAGTTTTTCACCACCAAAACCTGATATTAATCGAAAAGATAAACGAAAGCGCGAAAAGCTCGCCCGAAAAAAGAATAAACGAAAATGAATCTGAAAAAAAGTCGATTTCCCTCTACCGCTTCTATGCTCCTGGTTCTGGTTGCTTTCGCAGCTTTATTCATGGCATGGCACTCTCCTTTGATCGGTACTCCTACAACCGAAGCAGCCCTGTTCTTAGGAACCTTTTTAGCTCCTCTCACGCTCTTGGCAGGGGCTTGTCGATCAGCGTTTAGAAACCCACGAGGCTTTCAAAACGATGTGTTTCAGGAAGGTATTTGGGTTTTTGGAACGACTTTGTTTTATTTAGGAGCACTTTATGTGCATTCGTTTAGCCTCAAAAGCTGCAGTCCCAGTGCCGGCATTTTCCCTTTTTTGGTTTTGCTTGTTCCTCAATTGTTTTTGAATCTTGTGACAGGCGTCTGGATTGGTCGCATTGTTGGGAAAGTTAAATTAGCTGTCGCGGCAAGCTTGATTTTTTGGTGTGGTTACATGGCGATTCAAATCTCCCTGTGGTGGATGAATCCGTCTTTGCGCTTTTTTGAGCCTTATTGGCTTATGATTGCAGGCGATTTACTCCAGGGACAATCGTTGGATTCAGCGATTATCGCGTATCGATTGAGTAGTTTGCTTTATGGTCTAGCTCTACTGTCTCTTGGCGTTTATTGGAAAAGACATGCGACGCAATTTTGGGTCGTTTTTTTCTTGGCTAGTTCGGCGATTGTTGTTCAATTTAAAAGCTCGAGTTTAATTTCTCCAGCATTTTCTGAACGTCGTCAGGCCTATCCAGATTTGATTACTCAGGGTCCTTTGGCCTTGCACACGAATCTTGAGTCTGTTGGTCACGATCAGGCTAAAGCTATTTTACAAGAAGGTACGCTTTGGTTGGAGCGTTTAAAAGAACGCACGGGGATTGAGATTCACCACACAATCGATATTTGGCTCTATTCAAGCCAAGAATCGATGGCGCATTTTACAGGGGCCAAAAATGTCCATTTTACGCTTCCGAGTCACCGAGAGATTCACATTTCTGGTACAGAAATCCCGCACCCAACATTGGGACATGAGCTTGCACATGTATTTTTAGGTGAAGTGAGTGAAACACTTTGGGGGGCTCCAGGAATTTTTGGGTTTATCCCTAACTGGGGTTTGTCTGAGGGCTTGGCCACTTATTTGACTCCTGAACTCAATATTCGAGAAGATTTGAGTACACAGGAGCAAGCATTTGCTTTGTATCGTTTGGGACTTGAAAAAAATCCAGAAGATTTGCTGGTCGCTGATCTATGGTCTTTTTGGGTTCAATCTTCTTCTAGAGCTTATACGGCATCTGCGGCTATTTTAGGAGCTTACTTAGATTACCAGTGTCATACTCAGGTCTGCCGTGCGAAATTAATACGCCGTCTGGCTAAAGCAGGCGATATTGTTTTGCCTAATGAGTTTTTAAGAACTTATCGTTCTAGAATGGAACAAGAGGCCTTGCCTCCAGATGCTTTGCCTTCTGTAGCCAGATACTATGAACCAAGTTCTATTATTTTTGCTGATTGCTCTGTCGTTCTGAGCAAAGATGAGAAAAAAACGCCTGAACAAGAAGGTGATAAACTAGGTTTAGAAAAGCGTTTTGCTGAAGCTTTGTCGGAGTATGCGAAGATTCCTGAACTAGAACTTCCCATTTATCAACAACGGCAGTTATTGGTTAAAAAAGCTTTCATGAAGGACACGTCTTATGCGGTTGCAGGTTTAGAACTGCTTGTTTCAAAACCGCGTGATTTAACTCAGCTAGGAGCTATTTATGGTAGGCTGGGAGCTTCTTTGGCTAAACCAGAACAAACGGACATGGCTTATGAATATGCAGTCTATCTTTTGGCGCGTACGGAGATATTGGCTGGGAGTTTCAAATTTGGTTTGGCTTGGATGCCGGTCAACTTAGACGGCTTGATAGGTCAAGAGTCTAAGCGCGTGCTGGCTTTAGCGAGATCACAAATAGGGCAAGCAGAACAAGCGGCAATAGATTTAGAAGCGATTAAAAACCAAGCAACGCGTCCAGCCGATAAAATTCGGCTGGGTGATATGGCGCAGCGCGCTCGGTTAATAGCAACAGGACAAAATTTCCTGTTGGGAGTTTGGACGATTAACAGCCGCAACTAATCGGCGTAACAGCAATGGGTTGTCCCAGATAGGCTCCTGCTGGCCAACGACTCCAGCCGCCGTTGTACCATCCCCAAGGAGCTCCACCGATGTCATAATGAGGTCCGTGCCAGAGGCCGCCATTATAGTGGTTCCACCCATCGTGGTCTATAATGGGACTCATATGACCAAAGGCTGGGTTATTAGGTCGCATATCGATATGATGGATATTGAAACCAGCGGGACCCATACGAAAAGCTGGTTGCGCAAATCCTGAACTCGCAAGAGTTAAGAGTAGGCAAGCAGATAGAAGAGATTTTTTAAGAACTTTCATTTGTACCTCATGACCTGGAACCATGAGGTTGAAGAGTTTAATCCTCTATGCCTCCAAACAAACCTTTTTGCTTGAGTTTGCCCAAAAGACTTTAGACCCTATGGTAGACTCCTACATACATGCAGACTTCTCACGTTTTCAGAAAGAAAATCAAGGACTCTTTCACTCGCGTCAAAGAGGAAAAAACCATTCTTTTTTTCATGCTCAGCGATTGGGTTTATGCGCTTTTTATCCCAGAGAGTTATCGCTATTCTGAACATGAAACACGCCAAATCGCTCGCGAAATTCAGCAAAATATTTTGCCAAGCAAACATCCTGAAAATCAGTTTCACATTGTAACCTGGCAAGAAGTGGTTCATGCCAACCAACACTTGGCTCCAGCATTTTCAGGCTGGATTGACGCCAAAGAAATCCAAGTTGTTTTTTTTGTCGAACAACGATCTTCCGAACTGGCTTTAGAAAGTTTGTGGCTGGGTCAAGAACTTGAAACGACGACGAAAAATCAAGAAAATAAACAAAATCTTCACAGAAAAATTTTTAAAGAACTCGAAAGCTATTGCTCTCCTGAAATCGATATTAAGTCTGTTTTAGACTCTTGGAGTTTTTCAGGTCAAAACCTAAAACAATGGATCAAACCCCTGCGCTTAGATGATTGGTCTAATTTTGGGAAACCCATTCAGATTTCTTTGAGATCGCTCGATTTTCAAAAAGCTTGGCCTAAAGCACTCTCAGATTCTCATGGTGGATATCTATGG
>JBAXMC010000132.1:0-5388 GCA_037134495.1 Myxococcaceae bacterium | reverse complement strand
TGGGGGTCTATTTTTAACTTGAAAGATATAGATTTTATTAATCTTCAATATGGAGATTGTGAGTCAGAATTAAAAGAAGCGGAAGAAAAATTCAACATTCAAATATTGAGATGGCCAGATTTAGATTTAAAAGAAGCCAATATCACCAACCAAGAAGTCTATGATTTCCTGAAATCTTCCAGTCAAAAATACGGCATCGGCTTTTGGAAACCCGGTTCTGGCATTATTCACCAAGTAGTCTTGGAAAACTATGCTTTCCCAGGCGGCATGATGCTCGGCACAGACTCACATACTCCAAATGCCGGAGGCCTTGGCATGATTGCCATTGGTGTTGGCGGCGCAGATGCTGTAGATGTCATGACAGGTCAACCCTTTAGCCTCAGCTGGCCCGGCGTAATTGGCGTCAAACTCACAGGAAAATTAAACGGTTGGGCTTCCCCAAAAGACGTAATTTTAAAACTCATGGGTATCTTGACCGTCAAAGGCGGCACTGGCCATATTGTCGAGTTCTTTGGACCTGGTTGCGAGAGTATTTCAGCCACAGGCAAAGGCACGATTTGCAATATGGGCGCTGAACACGGAGCCACAACTTCTGTATTCCCTTATGACAATGCTATGGCTGCTTATTTGAAAGCCACAGGTAGACCCGAAGTTGGTACGCTCGCAGAATCTGAAAAAGAACATCTCCAGGCCGACCCTGAAGTTTTATTAAACCCAGAAAAATTCTATGACCGTGTGGTTCACATAGATTTAGATCACCTAGAACCTCATGTTGTTGGCCCTCATACACCTGATTTGGCAAGACCTCTATCAGAGTTCAAAAAAGCAGTTGAAACAGAAGGCTACCCAGCCATTCCAACCGCTGCCTTAATTGGCAGCTGCACAAATAGCTCTTACGAAGACATTGGTAGAGCTGCTTCGATTGCGACGGCAGCTTTAAAAGCGGGCCTCAAAGCCAAGATTCCCTTTTATATTACTCCCGGCAGCGAGACAGTTCATGCGACCATTGAACGTGACGGTCAGTTGCAAATACTTGAAGCTATTGGTGGCATCGTACTCGCAAATGCCTGTGGACCTTGCATTGGTCAATGGCATCGAACAGACATTAAAAAGGGCGAAAAGAACTCGATTGTTAGTTCTTACAATAGAAATTTTCCAGGCCGAAACGACGGCAGCTCTGCAACGCTGTCTTTTTTGGCAAGCCCTGAAGTAACCGTTGCATTTGCACTTTCTGGAACTCTGGCTGGTGACCCAACCAAAGATCTAAACTTACCCACTCCAACAGCCGATGCCCTCCCCTCTCAAGGCTTCAAATTCAACCGAGCAGGCTTTATTGCGCCTATTGCTAACAGCGCAGAAATCGAAGTTAAAATAGCACCTGACTCTAACCGACTGGCTTTATTAGAAGCCTTTCCAGCTTGGAGCGGGCATGATTTTTTAGATATGCCAATTTTGCTCAAAGCCAAAGGCAAGTGCACAACTGACCATATTTCTCAAGCTGGCGCTTGGCTTCAATACCGAGGTCATCTAGATAAGATTTCTGGCAATACCTACATGGGCGCGATTAATGCTTTCACAGGAGAAGCAGGTAAAGGCTACTTAGGCAGCTTCCCTGAACAAGCCAAACGCTATAAAGACAGTCAGACAGATTGGTGTGTCATCGGAGATGAAAACTTCGGCGAAGGCTCCAGTCGTGAACATGCTGCCATGCAACCCAGATACTTAGGTTGCAAAGCAATTATAGCTCGTAGTTTTGCTCGTATTCATGAGAGCAATTTGAAAAAACATGGCGTTTTACCGCTCACTTTTTCAAATCCCGCTGATTATGAAAAGATTGGCGAGAAAGATACGATTAGTATTTTAGATCTCGCGCATTTAACACCCGGAAAACCTGTTCAAGTTTTGATTTCAGGCAAAGAAATTATAACTTGTAAACACACCCTATCCGATGACCAAATCAACTGGTTTAAAGCTGGTTCAGCTCTTAATTATTTGGCAAAGACTTCACATATGCCATCAAATTCGTAAACTCTGGCGGCAGGTTTAGCTGAATCTGCTTCAAAGATAAAAGTAAAGCTGTTGCCGCCTCCAAAACCAAAATTGACGAAGTGATAAGACTCACTTCGACTAAAGCGAATATTCTCTCCAAATGCATCCAATTCTTGATCAGACATGGCTTTGATTTGATTTAACGTTGGAAGCCAATCAGGCTGTTCGTAAATTTGAACATACATCCAAGCAGCTGATTCAGCTTGTTTTCTAAGCGTTTGACTCTGAGCATCATACCAATTTTCATGAGGACCAAATATTTCTTCTCTGCTTAAAGAGTTCAGCTGATGACAGGTTGCAATCTCTGCAAAAGAGTTCAAGGCTAAATTCAGGGCTACCACTAAAAGTAATTTCACATGCATACAAAGATACATATCCCCGGTATTCGATTATTGGCTGTCTCTAAAGGGCAACCCTTAGAAAAAATTCAAGCGCTCTACGAATTTGGGCAACGTGATTTCGGAGAAAACTATGCCGAAGAATTTAAGCTCAAACAAGAAGCTCTGAACTCTGTTTGTCCTGAAATCCGTTGGCATTTTATTGGCCAAATTCAGAGTAATAAAATCAAGACTATCGCTCAGGCTCACTTTGTTCATAGCCTCTCAACTTTGAAACACGCCAAGCTTCTTGCAGAGCATACTCTCCACGAAAACTTACCAGTTTTTATTCAAGTAAACTTAAGCCGAGAAAAAAACAGAGGCGGTGCTCTTCCTGAAGAAATACCGAGTTTAGCGAAAGCTATCTCAGAAATCCCAAAATTAAAACTTATGGGCCTAATGGCAATTCTGCCGCTGCAGGGCGATAGAAAAACCTGGTTTGCTCAAATGCAAGCCCTACAAAACCCAGCTTATCCAGAGCTTTCTATGGGAATGAGCGATGATTACCAAGAAGCAATCCAATATGGTGCAACTTGGATTCGATTAGGTTCGGCTTTGTTTGGCCCACAAACTGACCCAAACAACCAAAAGAAACAAGACCCAAATAGCTAATTTAAATGCCGTTGCAAACCAAATACAAATCTCTTGAAAAGCTTCCCAACTCATGTCAGGACCAAGCAAAGCCAGCAAACCTTCAGGTTGTTTAGCCATGAGATAGGAGTAAGCTCCCCATTGTATCAGCTGCATTCCAACAGCGATCAAGAGCATCCACCAACCGGCTCTACTAGCAGCTTTAAGTCTTTGAGCAAATAATTCATCCATAGGTTTCAGAGTAATCTAAGTTGGCTCAAGTAATCAATTCTAAAACGAATCGATCAAACTGAAGCCACGCTGGAACTCTAGAACTTTTCAAACTTCGATCCAGATCCAGTAACGATTTGAGACGATTAACTTGAGCGTTTGCATCTAATAGCCTAGCAGCTCTCATGACAAAGTCTAATCGATCACCAAAGAGATTCAACTTGGATCCGATTTCAGAACTCATACGTTTTTCATCAAGCAATAAACGCGCTTTCAGAACAATTCTAAATTGCCAAGCTAAAAGCCCTAAAAGCCTCAAGGGAATCTCTTGGGCTTTCTTAAGCTCACACAAACTCTTAGCTACTTGAATCCGATCTTTCATAACAACAGCTCTTGCCAACACAAACGCATCTTGAAACGCTGTTTGAGCAACCTGTTCACTAATTTTCTGAGTTGTGATCACAGAGTCTTCTGTACTCAACTCTAGTTTTTCAAACGCTCTGTCTAACATCAGCAAACTATTACCAATCTCTAAGAACAGGCTTAAGGCTGCTTCATCGTCTATTTTGAGACCTCGCAATCTGCCTCTTGATTTAATCAAAGCAAGCATTTCACGTTCTTTCGGGTGGTCAAACTTATAAAATACAGCCTGAGTATCTAATAACTTCTGAAACTTCAGCCGTGTGTCTACTTGATCAAACACAAACACCAAAACTGTGCTTGGGTTAGGCGTCTTCAAATACTGTTCAAACACCGTGAAATCTTCAGCTTTAATCGCTTCAGATTCTGTCACCAAAACCAAACGATGAGAAGCCATAACCGGCAAACTGTTAGCTGCAGATAAAATGGATTCTAATACGTTTGACTTCGCTGATAAAACATCAAAGTTAAAATCTGTGAGTCCAGAACTCAAAACGCGTTTTTTAATCTCAACCAATGCCTCATCAACAAAGGCACGCTCTTCGCCGCCAATAGCTAAAATAGGCGGCAAACTTGGATTAGTGGCCTGCTTGAGCCAATCGGGATAGATCTTCGGCATTGGTTTTCTCTTTCAATAAAGGTCTTATTAGAATTATCGCTGTGAAAACACCCACAGCTGTAATAACCCCAATTGGTTTATAAAAGCCGTTGTAGGTCAAACCAGAAATAGCAGTCCCTATAGACAACATCAGCATTCGAGTACTCTGAAACAAAGCAGCTGAACTACCCTGTAAACTTGGATACACACTGATCGCCCGCATATACAGAACGGTACAAGGCACCACACAGCCAACAGCAAAAAAGCACATCAAGATTGTTAGACTCAAAGCACTGTCTTCCAAAAACAAACCATGGAGCAGTAAGCTCAACGAGCACAAACCACAAATAACCATACTGCCTCTAAGCAAGCGATCTAAATTTAACCGCGCCCCAAAAATCGATACAATTAAGCTAAACAAAGCAAAAACAGCAACAATAGAACCTTGATAATACACATATTCTTGCATTGAAAGTTTGAGTTCGTTTATAAAGAGCAGCGAAACAATTCCTACAAACACAAAATAAGGTGCAATCAAGAAGCACATACCCAGCATCGGCGTCATAAATTTTTTGCTAAGTAATAAGCGTTTGTAATCCGAGATAATAAGACGACCGTCAAATTGCTTTCGTTGTTTCCTAGGCAGCGTTTCTGGGACCAAGAATAAAATCAGAATAAAACCTAAGGCCGCCAATGCCGCAATCACGGAAAAATTAGAACGCCATCCGTAATAGTGCGCCAAATAAGCACCAGCCATAGGAGCCAAAGCCATAGTAGTTGTCACAAGACTATTGAGCAAAGAGGTCCACCTTACAAAAGAAACGCCCTGATACAAATCAGCAATAATCGCCATGGTCACAACAGCCGGCGCACTAACACCAACGCCTTGGATAAAACGACCCAGCAGAAAAAATTCTATTTGAGTTGCCGCAACCGTCAAAAAAGAGCCCAGTACAAACAAAGCTGTTCCTGTGAGTAAAACAACCCGTCGACCATAGGTATCAGACAGAGCACCACAAAATAAGCTTGAAACAAAAAAGCCTAAGAAATTAAAACTAAATGTCCATTGAATGATTTGCTCTGTCGTATCGAAATAACGCATCACTTCAGGCAAGCTGGGAACAAACAAATCCATCTCAGCCC
>JBAXMC010000131.1:0-5390 GCA_037134495.1 Myxococcaceae bacterium | reverse complement strand
CATTATGCCAGCACGCAATGAAAAGGACTTGATTGACATTCCAGCCAACGTTAAATCGGACATTCGGTTTATTTTTGCTAAAAAAGTCGAAGATGTCCTCGGGTTTGCTATCATGAAAGATCCTAAAGAAGCGAAAACGCCTAAAGAAATCAAGGAAATTAAAGAAACCGATAGGATACAGCCTGAGGCTTAAGGGTCTCCAGGATTAAAATCACCCTCATAGCCGGTTGGTATGAGGGCATGAGTGAATCCATCGAAACTCCCGAGATTGAACGTCTCTCTAAGCGCTTTATTAGCAGAACTCGGGCGCTAATTATCTTACGCCTCTCTTTGTTGTGTATTACACAGCTTTTCATTTTTGAGCCTGTTTGCGCAGCTTTTATATTTTGCGGCATTGCTTGGTCATACTGGGCGTGTGTTTATCCCAACTGGGGCCGCTTCTGGATTTTTTTAACTCTTAATCTCGATCTTGCTTGGCAAGCCTACGCTATTTCTCAAACAGGTTTTTTTCACAGCCCACTAATTGCTGCTCTGCCAGCCATGACTCTCTTGTTTGCTTTGCTGTTTCACAAACCCTTTGTTATTTTACCACCACTCATGCTTCTGCCCATCTTAAGCAGCCTAGATCCAGAAGTACCCATTCGAATTTTAGCTTTGTACAGTCTACTCAACGCTTGTCTGATTTACTTAACCAACAAAATTTTAGGCGAAGAAGAAGCCACCAGCTACCAAATTTGGAAACTAGAACAAGCACTCAAAAAACAAGCAGTCATCGAAGAACGACATCGAATTTCTAGAGATATTCACGACGGTGTTGGCTCTTCGCTCTCTGCTTTAATTATGCAGGCAGAATATGCAGGTTGCTTTGAAATCCGAGATCTCGCCAGAGAAGCCTTACAAGAAACACGTTACGCTATTGCTCTCATGCGCGATGAGTTAGATTTAAAATCTCAGATTAAAAACTGCGCTGAACTTTTTTCAAAACGGCATTTGATTCAAACCAATCTGGAACTTAGTCCTACGATTTCAGAGATACCCGATCAAAAAGCTCTCTCACTCCTACGCATTATCCAAGAGAGTCTCACTAATATTGCCAAACACGCCAAAGCTTCCAATGTCGAAATCAAAGCCTCTTTAGAACAAAATCGATTCTTGCTGGATATAAAAGACAACGGTGTTGGTTTCGATCCTCATCTTGTCCCTAAAAATCATTACGGGATCCGCAATATCGAAGAAAGGGTACGACAAATGGGAGGCACTTTTGAAATCACCTCAGCGTCTAATCTGGGTACCCAGATACAAATTGGAGCTTCGGTATGAGCACTATTTCAGTCTTGATTGTAGAAGATCAGCCAGCCATGCTCAAAAATTTGAGCCGGCTGATTGAAACTTCACAAAACACTCAATTATCTGGGACGGCAATGAGTGCAGAAGAAGCCATTGTGATCTTAGATCAACTCGAAGAACTTCCTAATGTCATTCTGTGTGACATTGGCTTACCCAGAATGAGCGGAACTGATTTTTGCCGATTCGTCAAAGTCAAATATCCTGAAATCCAGCTTTTAATGCTCACTGTTTTTGATGACGATGAACAAGTTTTAGAAGCTGTCAAGCGTGGAGCTGCAGGTTATTTACTCAAAGGCATCGAAAGTCAAAAAATTTTAGAAACCATCAGCGAAATTCATGAAGGTGGCAGTGTCATTCAGCCTGGTTTAGCCAGAAAGCTATTACAACACTTCAAACAGGCTTCTCTACCTCATAACAGTCATTCAGAACCCTACCGGAGATCGCTCACAGAACGGGAGTTAGAATGCCTACAGATGATCGCCAAAGGGCTTAGCAACATTGAAGCCGCAAGCGTTTTAGGGTTATCGAAAGCCACTGTACGGACCCATTTAGAGCACATCTATCAGAAGTTAGATGTCTGTAACCGAGTAGAAGCAGTCACTGAAGGCCTGCGTCAGGGTTTAATTGGGATTTAGACTCTTGTTTTTGAATACAAAACTGCTATACGAAACCTCATGTCCAATCCTATCAACGAACTTTCCGGCAGCGTACGTGAATCTCATGGCAAAGGCCCAGCGCGCGTATTGCGTCAATCAGGCCAAGTCCCTGGTGTTGTGTATGGTCAAGGCAGCAAAGCCCTTTCAGTGGCCATTGATCCTAAAGAAGCCACAAAAATGCTGCTTTCTCCTTTGAAGCGCAATATCATGATTCACTTAAATCTTGCGAACCAGACACCTAAAACAGTGATGGTTAAAGATTTGCAGATTGACCCAGTCAGACGCAATCTTACCCATATCGATTTCATTGAAATCGATCCAAACATCCCAGTAGAAGCAGAAGTGCCATTCAATACCTTTGGAAAGAGCAAATCTGTCGTCGCTGGCGGCAAATTGGAACAAGTCCATCATACTGTTAGAGTTAAAGTCTTGCCTGGCAGCATCCCTGTTAAACTAGATTTGGACGTCACAGATCTGGAATTCGGTTCTACTCCTGCAAGCGCGATCAAGCTTCCAGCGGGCGTTGCTCTAGCTGGCGATCCACACGCACCTGTGGTCACGATCAGGATCCCAAGAGCAGACAAAGAAGAAACCACAGCAGCAGCCACTGCAACACCAGCTCCAGCAGCTGCTAAGCCAGCAGCCGCTAAATCTGCATGAGACTGATTGTCGGTCTTGGAAACCCGGGCGACCAATATGCCAGAACTCGGCATAATATTGGCTTCCGGGTTTTAGATTCTCTAGGACTTGATTTTCACAAAGGCTTTCAGGGTCTTTACGCCAAATCTGGCGATCTGATATATCTCAAACCACAAACCTTCATGAATCGTTCAGGCGACTCTGTTTTAGCTGCTCTGAGCTTTCATAAGATCAAACCAGAAGACTTGTTGGTGATTCATGATGAGTTAGATTTGCCTTTTGGTACTGTAAGACTCAAAAAATCAGGTGGCCATGCGGGTCATAATGGCCTGAGAGATATCATCAGAGTAATTGGCCCTGAGTTTAACAGAATCCGAATGGGTATAGGCAAACCAGAAAACAAAAATCAAGTAGCAGACTACGTGCTTTCTCCCTTTTCAAGCTTAGAAGAAAATCAGCTGCTTGATTTAATACAACAAACAATCAGCATACTTCATGAAAGAATTTAGCTTAAACGAGCATGAGTACGTACTTCTCTGCGACTTGTTAAAAGTCATGAATTTTTGCGACAGCGGAGGACAGGCCAAAATGGTCATTTCTGAAGGAGCTGTGAAAGTAAATGAGGAAGTCGAATTAAGAAAGAAATGCAAAATTCGAGCAGGCAACATTGTCGAATTTTCAGGAGAACAAGTTCTTGTTCTGAAATAATATGGCGTCATTTGACGCCATTTCACTGTTTTTCAGTTTTTTAGACTAGGAACAGGTTTTATTTTTGTCTTTAACCAAGCAGCTACTTTTTGTTTGAGTCTTACAGTCGCTTTCCCAGCCAAACTCGGGTCATCTACATACATAATAGCCATATCGTACCCACCATTGGTTGGATCATCATAAGCAACTGTCTGGAAATTTGACGGAAGCTCCTGTGTGCTATCAACAAAATAGTCCACTAACTTGTTCATTCTAAAGACCAATCTATGGTACTCTTCTTCGGAATTGAAATCGGTTGTCAAAATATAAACAGACAGCTCGTCCAATGAAAGTTCTTTGGCCTCACGGTTCTCGGACTTCTCTATCAGTCCCATGACTGCGCGGTCGAATCGATGAGAAGTGGAGTTACTCGGTTCAAACGGACCATAGGAACCACTTGCAACGCTACCACTTGCCCCTCGTTCAGAGCAGCTGGCTGAGGCACTTCCACTACCTTGTGAACAGGCATAGTGATCGTTCCCTTCCGATGACGTAGAAGCACCTCCACTTCGGCAACCTGCATTGCCGCTATCACTTCCAGTGGCATGTAAGATGGATCCATTCATAACGAGTATGGTCAATAAAAAACGTAACATATTAGTTCCTTTGGGTATGAGTAATGGCCAACAGAATCCCTATTGTTGTTGTTGCTAAAAATAAGTAAGTAAAGGCCCTCCATGCTGCTGATTGTTCGCTATAAGCCGTGCCTGTTGCGATTTCATAAGATAACGACTCACAGTTATCGCCATTCCAGCCCGAAAGACGGAAGTCTTGAGAAGTGTGTGCTGTGTGATAATCTCGTCCGTTATTCTTAAGGGTATTAGAAATTCTTGCATTCATACCGCTTAAATCTTTTCTCGATGGTTTTAGTATCCAAAGAAATTTCTTCCTTTGTTGAGCACGCTCAAGCAGGTACTTCTCCAATGAAGGTGCTCTGGGTTCTGTGCGAGTGTCAAAATCAATCACACGCCCTTTCATCTTTTCGCCTTCGATTTCAGGAGCTGCTTCGTAAACTGCCCAGTGGGTATAGGCCGCGTAATCTCCTAGATCAATTCCAAGACGTGAAAAGAAATTATCAGCCCAATCGGGAGGCTCATTTAGGGGATGCGCCAAAAGATCGCCGGATTCAAGAAGGCGGTCCACGATAAGTTTTTCGCTAATTCCAGGAATCAGCTCTCCTCGTGTGTGAGAAAATTGAACTTTTGTAATTTTTTCATAAAGCTCATCTAAGTCTCTTTTCCCCAGTGAAGTTTTGACCGGTTTTGGTACAACTTTCAGTGTCGCTCGCATAAAGCCATACACCAGATCCCAATTCCATGCCGATGCTTTTAGCATCTCTTGAGGTGCATTTTCTTGCAACGCAGATATTCCATAAAGAAATGCGTGTCCGACTGCAATAATTCCCGTAAAACCAATCAGAGATTTCGAGACTTGCGACATCGCATTTGCTTGACCGTGCAGAATCAAAATAATCAGAAAAAATCTTATCGACACGACGACACGGATAAAGAAGTAAATGCTTATCGTCAAGACTATTAAGATCTATTCAGAACAGCCGCTGTGATAATTGCTTCACAGGCCAGCTCTACATCGTCTAAATCATCTCAGAAAATCATCAAGAAACTGTTCCATATTAAAAACTAAGTCTGTGTCCTGTGGCAAAGCTTGAGCTTGAGCGGCCCCAGCCTCAGGTGCCAAATTGACTGGAGGACGAGGCGGCACGACCCCAACCTGAACCCTTTGCATCAAAAGAGCTGCAGCTGCAAGTTGAGCCTGAGCTTGGGCTTGAGCCTGAAATTGAGCTTGAGCAATATAGTTCTGGTGCATTAACATATGTTGATACTGAGCTTCAGCTTGAACTTGAGCAATATATGTATGGTACATTAACATTTGAGCATGAATTTGAGCTTGAACTGCTCTTTGAGATCGAGCACGATTTTGTTGCCGAGCAGGAGTTACGCCTATTCTTCCCAGAAGAGTCACAGGCCCCCCCCCCCCCCC
>JBAXMC010000130.1:0-5429 GCA_037134495.1 Myxococcaceae bacterium | reverse complement strand
ATGCACTCCGCCCCATGGCTCTTGACTCACGATACTCTCCACTATTGGGGTCCAACTTTGGATTCCAAATTCTGCAGTTGAACCCGATTCCCAAAACCAATTTGAAAAGCCAAACAGTTCCGTAAATTGATCCATGAATGTAATTATGCCAGCAAATAATCCTGAATAAAAAATACCGAGCGAAATCCATTCAAACGTTGAAACTGGACCTGCCGGTTGACCAAAAACGCCGTTTTGAACTTCCCGAGCTCTGCTGAACGGGTTGAACACTTCCAAAAAATGCCCCAGCTCGCCCGAATCTTTGTCTTCCACATGGCCTAATAATTGGCTAGCCAATTGATCGCTAGCTACTGCAAATCTGCCGGCCATCAAGTAACCGTTATATTTTTTCGTAAAATAAAAAAAAAACTTGTACGAAATAAAATGCTTTCTTTTGCGCGACAAATGGTTGTCAACACAAATAAATTAGGGAGAAATCAGTCTTAAACTGATTGTCCCATAGGGAGAAAGCGCTAGCTAAGTTTAGCACTTATTGCTAACATCGTCTAAATAAATTTCCGGTTGCAAAGGAAGAGAAGAGACGAGTATTTGGGTTCTTCGTGTCACTAAATCCACTCATGGGCTTCATTACAAAGTCAATACTTGGGGTTTTAACCGCGAGTGCTAACGTTCCTATTCGTTGAAGAACATTCAGCATTATACCACGATTGTCCTTTTTATCAGGCCCAAATAATCTAGGTTCAAAGGGAATTCTCACATCCAAAATTGAATGTAAACCTTTCCCCTCTGCTTTAGTATCAAACAATCCACGTTCGCAACAGTCCTTGACTGATCGCCACTTCATCATTGGTATTTTTGTTACTTTTACGGCCTTGATCTTTCCAAATGTAACTTTCGTCACGTTATCGACCAGTTGTAGTAAACCTTCTCCCGCTGACCGTGACAAATAATTCTTTGTCCCAAAGGCATAAGACCTCCAAACGTTTGACCAAATAATAGTTTTGTTTTCAGTATTCGCTTGTAATACGTTTTTCATAAACTTTGGAAGTTTCTTTTTTTTGGGGGAGAATACTCTTTTGGCCTTTTTCCAAAGGTAACGTTTCATAGGCCTTCCGGATTTTGAGAATTTCTGTATTCTTATAATGCAAAACCCTTTGAAATTTAAGTACGCATAACGAAGGCAAATGACCAAAAGTGCAACTAAGGCGTAATAACGTTTCTTTTAAGCGAAACAATTCAGAGGTAGAAAACTGGAAAAGACGTATATTACGATTCTTATCACCGGGAAAAAGTGAATTGGCATCTATTACCGAGCCAGGTGACGGTCCCAAATCTCCTATATTAAGACCAAACTCCATTGATGGATCATAAGAAGCCTCAATAACAGAATCACCATTCAAAGAACCTTCATCCTCCATATAGTCGTCTCCTTCTGAGAGCACTGAACCTTCAGGTTCAAACTCATCGAAAATACTTTTTGAGACACTCTCTAATACGCGTACTGTTGACATGGATTCATATTCGCCAGTTTCCTCATCAACACCCATTGCGAATTCGCAATCATCGTATAAATTCTGGCTTTCTGGCGACTCTGATGTGTGATTAGAAGCTTGGCCGCAGGTATGGTATGAAAATGCTAAACGTGAATCACTTGTTCGAGATGAAAAGGAAAGTTGACACATCGAACATAAATATGTATTTGGACGTTGACTTCTGATAGTACTAGTGGGCAATTCGAGCCCGTTCATACCTCTCAAATAGAATCTTATAATTATTTAATAAACTTTACAGGCGCAGTTGCCCGAAAACCTTTTCCCGACTGTGGGGCAAGCTTCTGTGTTATGCGACCAGCATAATTTCAAACACATGTTTTTTTTTGAAAAATAATTAATAGGCCGATTAAAATACTTAAAGCAGCGCCCGCATGGACAAAATAATATTCTAACGCAGCACCGAGCAATCCAGCTAAAGCTCCAAGCGTGAGATAAATACTGCTGCGGCCCAGTTGATAAAATAAAAGTCCAAACCGTTGATTGGCAATTTGTAGGCCGCATAAAATAGGCCCACACATGCCGATGCAATGAAATCCAATAAATAAAAATCCAAGACTTAAGAGTTGAGCGTAAGCAGCGTAGATTGCAGGTGACATTAGAAGGGCCCAATGAGTGTACCGGTTAAAAGTTCTTCTTTGCCTGAGGCGGAGTCTTTGATGAGTAGTTGAGCTTTCATGTCACGAAAAAAATTCTTTTTATCAATCTGAAACAAAACAGGTGCTTGAAAACTTTGCAAGGGCTCTAATCGAACTTCAAACATGGGCAGAATAACTCTGACTGACTTTTCTGATTGGTTTATAAGCGTCAGAGTTGTTGGCGTTGTATTTTTGTTGACCAGATGAACCATGAACTTATTTTCAATGACTTCTGCTGTTACGGTAAACGGAATCCCTTGGACACGAAGTAAATTGGCTTCAAAAGGTAAATGGTTTATCCAAAGCGTGCTTGCAACTCCAATTCCTATACACCCAGCCAGTAGATATCCCAAGAGTCTTGGCCTAATATAACGCTTCTTGCCTGTTTCCAAGCCTCGCAGAGAATCATAACGAATGAGGCCTAAGGGCCTGTTGAGTTTGAGCATAATGGCATCGCACGCATCTACGCAGTTCGCGCAACCAATGCATTCCATTTGAAGGCCATTTCGAATGTCGATGCCAGTTGGACAAACAGCAACACATCGACCACAGTTTACACAATCTCCTGTTGTGTTGTCATGCGCTTTTCCTCTAGGCTCACCTCGTCGAGTATCGTAGTTAATATTGATCGTATCTCTATCTTGCAGAACAGATTGCATGCGTCCATAAGGGCACATGACGACACAAAATTGCTCTCTAAACAAAAAAAAATTAAAATACAAAATAATACTCAAAAAAGTGAAAAAATAATAATTTGAAGCAGTATTAAAATACGATAGAAATACATGCGACAAAAACAGTGACAAGCTTAAGTAAATGACATGTTTGCTTAGTTTCTTAGCGAATTTCGAGAGGCTTATCGGTGATTTGTTGAGCAAGATTCTGGCTCTGGCAGGTCCTTCAATCCATCGTTCTACGCGTCTAAACAAGCCTTCGATGAAAACAGTTTGCGGGCACAGCCAACCACACCAGATGCGCCCAAACAAGGCTGTCAGAACGACCAGAAGAAAAGCTGCTCCAGAAAAAATAAAAAACATCAAGAAGAAATCTTGGGCATTGTAGACCTGACCGAATAGAAAAAAATTCCGATTAGCAACATCTAACAAGATAGCTGGATGCCCACCGATTTTAACCCACGGTAAGCCTGCATAGAGTAAAATAAGACAAGCAAAAACAAACGGTTTGAATTTTGTATAAAAGCCGGAAACGTCAGCAGGGTAAACATACTGACGGTTTCCAGAGTTATCGAGAATATTGAGGCGATCAAGAGTCGGTTTATTGTTTGTTGACTGGTTCATAAGGTGTTCCCTGAGGGGGTTTCCCGGGGACGTTTGTGTCTCGAATCGATAAAATGAAAGCAACAACTTCGTTGATCTTTGTGTCTCCTAAGACAGATTGCCAAGCGGTCATTCCTTTTTCTAAAACACCTTTTGAAATGGTATGCCTGATATCCATCGCATTGCCACCGTGAATCCAGCTTGAATCTGTTAGATTTGGACCAATGCCTCCCTGTCCTTTGTCTCCGTGACAAGCCATGCAATTTTGAACAAAAATTGCTTTGCCTTGCTGAACAACTTCAGGTTTTTTACTCATCTTCACCAAATCTTCTTCTGTGATGGTTGATGCCACTGCATTTAATTTTTTTTCAGCCATCTGGTTTTCATAAGCCAAAGCTTGTGTCGGCATCCAACCTAAATGAAGCACGTGGTAATACCCCCAGTAACCAAAAGCAAAAAAGATGGTCGCATAGAAAGTGAGCAACCACCATTTTGGCAAAGGATTATCGTACTCTTTGATGCCGTCATACTCGTGTTCTTTAGACATGTTCTCTATCCTCAATCGGTAGCCTAGCTACGCGATCGAGTGATTGGCCCGATCGGGCGCCAAACAATTGTTGAACCAACACAAACAAGAATATGCCAAAAAATAGCACGAAAGCCGCAAGCGCGTATCCAACATAGGGATTACTTGCATAGAATTCTTGATACATCAGCGCGTCCCAAGAGATTGCAAGTACGCAATCAAAGCGACGATTTCTGCGTCATAACTTGTTTTTACTCCTGCCTCTTCTAGATTCGAAGTTAACAGTTTGGCGTCATTTTCTGCTGTGGCTTGTGCGTCAAGGACATCTGCTTTTGTATAGGGGACTCCTAAGAATTGCATGGCGCCTAATTTCGCACTGCTTGAAGCAAAATCGATTTTTTGTTCTAGCAACCATGGATATGTCGGCATATTAGAGCCTGCCGAAATGGTTCTCGGGTCTCTCATATGGTGATAGTGCCAGATGTCAGGATATTTTTTGCCGACGCGCTGTAGATCAGGGCCTGTTCGTTTGCTGCCCCACTGGAACGGTCTGTCAAAAATATAATCTTCAATTTTTCCAGCTGCTCCATAACGCATTTCTTCGTCTCTAAAAGGACGAATCATTTGACTGTGGCAATTATAGCAACCTTCACGAACGTAAATATCGCGGCCGTGAAGTTCTAAAGCTGTATAAGGTCTAATAGGCCATTTCCCATCAACTGCTTTTGTCTCTCCTAAAACAGTGGGCACGAGTTCAGCCAATCCGCCTACTAAAATGGCAATTACGACAAACCAAGTAAACATGACAGGTCTGCCTTCTAAGAGTCGGTGATATTTTCCATTAGGTGAATTACTTAGCCAACTTGCAAAGCCAAGTGCAACCATGACAACGAGTAAGATAGCCGCAAAAATTAAACTCACGTAGAAAAAAGCCAAACCTGCAAATACAGCTAATATAAGCAAAATAGCTGCAGGCGAGAATATAACACTCGATTCAGATCGTGTTTCTTGAAAATCTTCTTCTAAAACGGTCACCGTTGTTTCAACGGCTTTTCCGCGAATCATGGTGAGCCCAAGATTCCAAATCATGATGATAAAGCCGATCAAATACAAGCTACCGCCGACTAAACGCATCCAGTACATTGGTCTAATAGCAATAATCGTTTCAACAAAATTTGGGTATAACAAAGACCCTTCAGGTGTTAGGGCTCTCCACATGAGGCCTTGAGTGATTCCACTCACCCACATAGCGATCACATAGAGAATAATTCCAAACGTTGCGATCCAGAAATGAAAATCAGCGGCGGCTCTACTGTAAAGCTCTCGGCCGTATAATCTCGGGACCAACCAATAGAACATACCGGCAGCCATAAAGCCGTTCCAGCCTAAAGCACCGCTGTGCACGTGCCCAACAATCCAATCGGTATAGTGCGCCAAG
>JBAXMC010000129.1:0-5456 GCA_037134495.1 Myxococcaceae bacterium | reverse complement strand
AATAATCTGAGTTCATCGTGTGTTTCAATGGCCGATGCATCGAAGCAAGCCAAAAGGATGTGACCCCGTTCAGAGATTCCTATGGGGAAAATCCGATTTTGTTTCGCAAATGTAATGGGAATCTGACGCAAGATTTCTGGATCAATGTGATCAACTTCTATTTTTTCAACATAGGGCAAATCAGATTGAGCAGCGATGGCTTTGGCCACCTGAGCATTGGTGAGCAACTTGAGCGAAACCAAAACTTCACCAAGCCGTCCGCCTTTTTCTTTTTGCACAGCCAACGCTTGCGCGATTCGCTCCTCATTTATCCCAAACAGAGTCTTAAACACTTCTCCAATTGGTTTTCCCCATAGGGAGTTAACTTCACTCATGGCTTCGCAGGTTCCACAACAATCGGTGCAGGTTCAGGAGTTTGAACAGGAGGTTGGTCGGTCACAGTTGTCTCAGTTACCGGGACCTGAGTTTCACTGACATTGCCTTCATCGACATCTGTTTGCTCAAGCAATTGAGTTTTGTGTTTCTCTTTATCGTCATGCACAGGAGCCTTGAACAATGTTTCTCCTGGCAAGCCAGTTCCACCGTTTTCAGTCTTCTGCATTTCATGCTGAACTTGATCGATCAAATGACTGAGCGGACCCGATTTCTTGTCATAGTCTATGTATGGATCAAACTTCGTAATTTTGTCACCGAAGTAGAGCTTACTAAATTCTTCACGTTCTTTGGTTTTACGATCGTAGATTTTTCTGAGATCATTCTCGTTTCGGACCACATAAGGAGTTAGAATCAGCATCAAGTTCTTCTTGATTTTCATCTTACTGGTTGTTTTGAACAAGTGACCTAATAGGGGTATGTCTCCCAGCCATGGAATTTTACCTTCCGTTACCTTGTAACTTTCGCTGATCATACCACCCAGGATTACTGTCTGTTGATCTCTAGAAGAAACTGTTGTTTTGGCAGTCTTCGTCGTAAACTTAGGATAATCAACGTTATTCAGCTTAATATTTTCACCGACATCACTGATATCTTGTTCAATTTCCAGGCGCACCTGATTATCATCGTTCACATGCGGCGTCAGCGTAAATTTAAGTTTAGGTTCCTGATACTGAACATTTTGCAACGGGATCCCAAGACCGCCGGTACCCGTCCCAAGTCCCATAGTCGAAACACTTCCCAAAGTTGGGATTCGCTCACCCACAGACATTTCTGCTTTTTCATTATCAAGCGTCATCAAAGACGGTGTCGATAAGATATCTACGTTCGAATAGGTCTGAATAATATTTAAGATAGCTCCAATACCAGGAACCGTAATAGTTGAACCATTCAAGGTCAGCGTTTTACCCGGTCCAACAAAACCAATCGTATCTAAAAACGGAGCTAAACCTGCTGCCGCAACACCGTTTGTATTATTGGAAGCCAAAGCCGTACCAATTTTACCAAACACATCTGTCGCTAATGACTTACCAGCGGGATTAGACAAAATCATCGTTGAATCTTGACCGCCAATAGAGAACGGAATCCCGCCGAAAGCGCCTAGACCAAAATTGCTATTATCAGAGAGAGCAACTTCCATAATGGCTGCTTCAACATAAACTTGTGTCCGTTTTTTATCGAGCTTAGCAATGACGTTAATAAGTGCTTTATAGTCTCTTGGGCTTGCGACACATACGAGAGAGTTCGTGGCTTCATCGGCCGTGACTTTAATTTCGCTTTCGAAAAGCTCTTCTTTGGCACCAAACCCAGGAGTAGAACCAGAGCTTTTAGAACCTGTTTTGAGGCCCTGTACTAAAGTAGAAAGCGTTGTTGCCATTTTCTTGGCATCACCGTGCTTCAAGTAATAAACATAAATCTGACCTGTCCGACCTGCACCTGAAGATGGCACATCCAAAACATCGATCATTTCTTTGATGCGATCAAAAGCTTTGTCAGAGGCAATGACTATTAACTTGTTCGTACGTTCATCTGCGATCATTTTTTTGAGGCTAAAATTATCGCCACCACCACCGCCTCTCATACCTGGGTAGTCATCGTAAGGCGATCGAGCCGGAGACGCACTCGAACCTGATTTACCATTCAAAGACGTAAAAATATCGTTTAATTTGGTTTGAATCTGAACTGCGTCTGCGTGAACCAAGTCAACAATATGAATCCTGTTAGCAGCACCAAACACGTCAACCTTGCCAAGAATATTCATGACTCGGCGAATGTTCGAAGAGCTGTCTGTAATCACCAAGAAGGTCTCACCAACAACAATAACATCTCCAACGCGGCTAATCAGGCCTTTCACTAGAGACTGAGCGATATCTTTTTGAATGTGCTTTAAGTCATACAAGAAAGTAACCATGCCTTCATCTTGTGGTAAAGCCCCTTTCTCATCCACCACAGGAATCGGTTGTTTGGTCGCATCCGCCCGTTTGATAATCTTGTAATAATCACCCGTCTTAAACAAACTAAGTTCGTTGGCTTCTAACGTTGATTGAAAAGCCTGCCAAGCTTGTTCTACAGTAATCGGTGTCCTCGAAATAATCGAGATTTCCTGTGATGGTTTTACCCCACTGGATATAATAAAATTGCGACACGTGAGTCGGCTAATCTGGTCAACCAGATCAGACAATTTGGCTTTGTCCAAATTCCAAGGGAATTTGCCTTTTGGCTTCAGGCACTTAGCTGGAACGACTTTGGCAATGTCGTTATTAGAGCTGGGTCCCAAAGATGCCTTAGGGGGCATCTTCCTTGCTGGAGCATCTTCACCTCGAAGCGGTGCTATCGGCAACTCATCATCGAGCGCATCCAGACGCTGAGCCATCAACGCTGGCGGGAAAGAAAGTAACAACAGAAATAACGTAAACTTTTGCATCAAGGGCTACCTACGAATAGAAATATCTGACGTGACAGAACTGCCACCCCGTTTGTAATCAATGTTAAGCTGCTGAGCGGTTGAACGCATCTGATACAGTTCTAAAGCTTTATCAGGGCTATTGAGTTCATAGCCGTTAATCTTGGTGATAATATCACCGTCTTGCATGCCAATTTTCGAATAAATCGAGTTCGGCGCTATGTTAAACAATTTAAATCCAATCGACTTCCCATCTTCAAATGCAGGGACGATTCTAGCCTGTGAAGCAATCAAAGAAAGATTGCCCATCGTAGCATCAAAATCCTTGGCGTCTATTTCATAAGAATTAGGCCCCGTTTTACGAAGAGTGCTGCCTAAATTATCGCTTGAGGCTACAGAGGGTGCGAACATTTGACGGCTAGGCGCTACAGGAACAAAACCTTCATCCATGGCTAAATACTCATAACGTCGGTCACGTTCGCTGTAGAAAATCACTCGACGTTCTTCAATGCGTTTAATCACCGCACTGCCCATGAGGCGATTACAAGGAGCCAATGGTTCAGTCACGGATGGTCCTAATATTTCAACAAACAACGAGTCAATCTGAGACTGGGTATGAGAACACTCATTGATCGAATAAGACTGAATGTTGCCGCCGACTTCAATCGAAGCCAAAGAATATTGCGGGAACGGGAAAACAGCTGTCGCCACTAATCTTGCACCCAGTGTTGTAGGAATTGCGTCTTCCCAGCGACCGGACTCACCCATACCGGCTTCCACTTCAAGCAAGCTTATTTTCTCTCGCTTGGCGCCAAACATATTGCGATCGTTTAATGCCGAAAAATTTCTTTGTTTAGGTACATTGGGCATTGAACGAGGTATTTGAGGCTGAGTGTCAGCTTTTTTTAAAGACTTTTCAATCTTGTAGCCCACCCAGAGATTGACAGTACTGGCCACGACAAAAGCACACACGGCTATAAAAGCCAGTCGCGCCATCCAGAATTCGCCTTTCAATCGCCACTTCATGCTGACCCAGTCTCTATCACTAATTCGAGTTAGCTTCCACAGGAAAATCTAATTCTGCTTTTTCACCCACCATCAATCTCCTAAGACCTGCTTTTCCGATCATGACGGCGTTATCGACACAATGTTTTTTGAGGGGTAAATAAACCTGAAAGCCTTCTTGTTTTCCTAATTCTAAAGCATCAGTTCTCAGTCGTGAGTTGGCGACAACACCGCCCCCTAGAACAAGATTTTTTATTTGGTGCTGCTCGCAGGCTAATTTTGCTTTGGCCAATAATGCCGTAGCAATCGCCTTTTGGAGACCGGCACAGAAATCAGCTCTGCCTTGTTCGTCCAAGTTTTCTTTTTCAATTTTAAGTCTAGCGGCTGTCTTCAAACCCGAGAAAGAATATTCGAGCGTATCACGCGATCTCAGCGCAATCGGAAACTCAAAACGTTCTGGATTACCAGTCTGAGCAAGCCTGTCTATTTCTTTACCTGCTGGGTAGTTTAGGCCAAGCAAACGCCCAATTTTATCAAACGCTTCTCCTGCGGCATCATCACGAGTCTCGCCCAGCAAACTAATTTTATAATTTTCATTGCATAAATATAAAGCTGAGTGTCCCCCTGACGCAATTAAACCAATAAAGGGCGTTTTCGGAAAATCAGGTTCACCGAGGCCAGCCAACAGATGCCCTTCTATATGATTCACACCGATAACAGGAATTTTCAAAGCTTGCGCAAAGCCTTTAGCGAATTGGGCACCCACTAAAAGTGACCCAATTAAGCCTGGCCTGCTGGTTACAGCAACGGCTTCGATATTTTTAGACTCCAGATTTGCCTGGCTAAATGCTTTTTGCACCATGCCAGCGATTCGACCCAAATGCTGTCTCGACGCGATTTCAGGGACGATACCTCCAAATGGCGCATGGGGTTCTATTTGTGAATAGATTACATCCGCATGGATTTGTCCATCGCCACTTAGAATTGCAACAGCGCAATCATCGCAACTGGTTTCTATGGCTAGTAAATACTTGGGAATCATTCGGTCATAGAACCAGAATTTCCAAACTTCTAAAAGGGGGTCACAACCAGAAAGCAGTTCCTCCTTTGTTTTGATTTTCTGGTTCATTTCTCCAGCTGATACTTGTTTCTCTGAGATGAGGCAGGGCCCTAAAGCCTTCGAATATTTTTGCGTAGAGTTCTGTTTCGTCGGTCACATCTTTTAGCTTTCCAGCCACTTCTGCAAAACAACTTTCAAAAGTGGGTCGTCCAGAACGTCCACCATACATTTTGAACATGCCACTAAAAGTTCTGCCGTAGAGCCTGAGTTGATGTTGTGCGGCTGGAGTTAAAATCTCGCTTGCCTGCTGGCTTGTCTCCCGCAGCCTTGGCGTAAGCAGGTAGATTTTACAGCGATTCTCATGACGCTGATTCAAATCTGTCAGCAAACCTGCTTCTTTTAACTCTTTCAGAGCTCTACCAATAGTCCTGCGCGAGCAATTAAATTGCTCAGCAAGTGTTTGTTGGCGAATCCAAAGTTCTGGTTTTTCTTGACTGCGCAGGTAATCTAAAATCTTTTGTGTTCTCTCGGACATGACTTCTCCTGGCCAACGAA
>JBAXMC010000128.1:0-5535 GCA_037134495.1 Myxococcaceae bacterium | reverse complement strand
GGCCTGAGTTTAGCTGGCCTGGAACGTTTAGAAAAACACGGCATTAGATTAATCGTGACTGTTGATTGCGGTGTGACGGCTCATGAAGAAATAGAGCTGGCGACTTCGAAAGATATAGACGTGATTGTGATAGACCATCATACGGTACCAGTAACGCTTCCTAATGCTGTCGCTGTGATTAATCCGCATCGAACAGATTGTACGCGCGCTGCAGAGCATTTGTGTGCTGCTGGTGTTGTGTTTAATCTCTGTATGGCACTCAGAAAAAATTTGCGAGAAGCAGGTTTTTTTAAAACGCGTCCAGAGCCAAACTTGCTCAAGTTGTTAGATCTGGTTGCTCTTGGGACCGTTGCTGATGTTGTGCCTCTTATAGAAGACAACAGGATTTTTGTTCAAAAAGGTCTAGAGCTTATCAAACAAGGTCTAAGACCAGGGATCAAAGCGCTTTTAGATGCTGCAAAAATAGAACCTAAGAAAGCGACAGCGGGTACTTTGGGGTTTCATTTGGGGCCTAGAATCAATGCTGCTGGACGTCTTGAAAACGCGATGAGTGCCGTAGAATTACTCAGATCTCAAGATTATTTGTCGGCTTTTACCATGGCTGAGCAATTGGACTCCGCCAATCAAGAACGTCGTGAATTAGAAAAACAAATTGTCGAAGAAGCTTTGGCTGAAATCGCAACGTCGCAAGAACATCAAGATGCGTTTGCGATTGTTGTTGGACGAGACAGTTGGCATCCTGGCGTTGTTGGTATTGTGGCGAGTAGGCTTGTTGAGAAAACAGGTAAGCCCAGTATTGTGATTGGCCAAAATGGCAAAGGATCCGGTCGAAGTATCTCAGGTTTTCATTTGCATGAAGCGTTATGTGAAATTAGTGAGACGATGCTGGGCTTTGGGGGTCATGCCCATGCTGTCGGCGTACATATTGACTTACAAGATTTAGAGCTGTTTCAGGATGCCTTTAGAGACTACGCAGCTCAAAAGCTTACACTAGAAGATTTAGTGCCTGTGATTTATCACGATGGCGAGATTGCTTTAGAGGACTTGGACGAAAAGTTAGTAGAACGCATTGCACATGCCGCACCATTTGGGCGTTCCAATCCAGAACCTGCGTTTGTGTTGCGTGGTGTGCGAGTGGGCGAGTTTCGTGAGCTCAAAGGTGGGCATTTGAAAGGCCAAGTTTTGGGTGAGAGACCTGTCGAATTTATTGCTTTTGGTATGGCTGACCGACAAGCTTCGTTTTCAAAACCTGTAGACATGTTGGTCACGCCAGAAATTAACGAGTGGCTAGGCAGACGAACTTTGCAACTCAGAGTGAAAGATATTTCTGTTGTCAATGCGCCAAAATAGCTTCCAAGCTGCAATCAAGCTTTCATGCTAGCTATTGTAAACTGTGCCACTGTTTTTGGAATCGATGCCATCCCAATACAAGTTGAAGTCGATATCGCCAATGGACTGCCGGGCTTTGCAACAGTAGGGCTTCCTGAGAATACGGTCAAAGAAGCTCGGGTTCGAGTTCAGGCAGCGATTTCAAATTCGGATTACTTGTTTCCTAATGGAAAAATCACAGTTAATCTAGCACCGGCGCATTTACGCAAAGAGGGCACGGGGTTTGATTTTCCAATTGCTTTAGGGATTCTTGGAGCACAAGGCTTGATCCCACTCGAACGCCTTTCAAAAACTTTCGTGCTTGGCGAATTATCTCTTTCGGGACAAGTAAGACCCGTTAGAGGTGTGTTGGCTGCTGCTCAAGTTGCTTTTGAACAAGGCTGTAAGTGTATGCTCGTGGCAAAAGAGAATGGCCCAGAAGCAGCGTTGGTTGAGGGTCTCGAAGTTCGAACGGTTGAAACTTTTAGAGATGCTGCGCAATTTTTAGTAACTGAAGACGAAACTAGGGCGCCTATTGCAAAGCCGCAAGTAGTTGAAGCAAACACAGAGTTTGAACTCGATTTGTCTGACGTTCGAGGGCAGTATCAAGCGAGGCGTGCTTTAGAAATAGCTGCTGCTGGAGGTCATAACCTGATCATGATTGGTGGACCTGGTTCAGGGAAAACCATGATGGCGCGCTGTTTACCGACGATTTTGCCCAAATTACACCATATGCAAGCACTTGAAGTGACACGAATTCACTCTGCTGCAGGTTTGACATTGGCCAGTGGTGGTCTGATTCAACAAAGGCCGTTCAGAGCACCGCATCATTCGATGACGAGAGCAGGGCTGATCGGTGGCGGTAACGGTATCCCAAGGCCTGGAGAGTTAAGTTTAGCCACGCATGGTGTTTTGTTCTTGGACGAGTTACCTGAATTTTCACGCAATGTACTCGAAGTTTTAAGACAGCCTTTAGAATCTGGTGAAGTTGTCTTGAGTAGAGCCAATGCGACTCTTAAATATCCAGCGAAGATTATGCTAGTTGCTGCGATGAACCCATGTCCTTGTGGTAACTATGGTAGTCCGCGTAAAAAATGTCGTTGTTCAACCATCGATATCACGCGTTATAAATCAAAACTGAGTGGGCCTCTCTTGGATCGAATCGATTTGCACATTGAAGTTCCACCCGTAGATTTAGTGGCTTTGCAAAATAGTTCGCCCGGTGAAAGTTCTGAGGTTGTTATGTCCCGTGTTTGCAAAGCACGTGATCTCCAAAAAGCTCGCCTTGGTGAGTCTAAACTAAACGGCAATATGACTAAATCGCAATTAGTTCAGACAGCAACACCGACTCTGGCGGGCCAAAAGTTGCTGGGTATGGCTGTAGAAAGATTAGGCCTCAGTGCCAGAGCTTATGATCGCGTTTTGCGAGTAGCTAGGACGATTGCTGATTTAGGAGAATCTAAAGTTGTAGATGCCCCTCATATCGGAGAGGCTATTCAATATCGTGGGGATGAACGAATGCTGTTGGCTGCGTGAGTAATTTTTGTTAGAGTCCGCGCCATGATTGCACCTAAAGGTTTAGATGGCGTTGTCGTTGAAAAAACTGTGATGTCTCGTGTAGATGGTCAAGCTGGGATCTTAGTCTACCGTGGTTATCATATTGATGAAATCGCCAAGTGTTCATTCGAAGAAGTCTGCTATCTGTTTTTGTATGGCAAACTTCCGACGTCGAGTGAACTCGAAAAATTAGACCAGCGCTTAAAATCGCATCGCCATGTCGACAATCATGTGATTAATTTTATCGAGCAAGCTCCTGTGGGAGAAGAGCCCATGGCTTTGCTTCGAACAGCGGTGTCCATGTTGTCTGGATATTTGCCAAAAGTAGAAGACAACAGCCCAGATGCGCTCACAGAAAATGCCATTGCTCTTATCTCTAAAGTGTCGACCATTGCAGCAGCGATTTCTAGAGTTAAACATAAGAAAGCGCCGGTTGAGCCCGATCTCACTTTAAGTCATGCTGCAAATTATCTCTATATGTCTCAGGGCGAAAAAGTAGATGAAGTGGTTTCTAAAACACTTGATACGGCACTTGTTTTGCATATTGATCATGGTTTTAACGCCAGTACGTTTAGTGCTCGCGTCGTTGTTTCGACATTGACAGACATTGTTTCTGCTGTGACAGCAGCGATAGGCTCTCTCAAAGGTCCCCTGCATGGTGGTGCCAATACGGCTGTCATGAATATGTTGCTTGAAATTGGCGAAATAGAAAACGTCGAATCTTATGTGAAAGAAGCCATGGAGAAAAAACAAAAAATTCCAGGCTTTGGCCATCGTGTTTATAAGACTTTTGATCCCAGAGCGAAGCATTTGAAAGCAATGTCAGAAGCTTGGGGCAAGCGTGTGGGTGAAGTCAAATGGTTCAAAATGAGCGAAAAGCTTGAAGCCTTGATGATGACTCGAAAAGAGCTGAACGCCAACGTTGATTTCTATTCTGCCTCGACTTATTATGCCATGGGAATCAACCCTGAGTTATATACCGTTATTTTTGCTGTGGCTCGCATGGTCGGTTGGACATCGCATATTATTGAGCAATTAGCAGATAACCGGCTGATGCGACCTGAGTCTGAGTATGTTGGACCCGAAGACCTGAAATGGGTTCCAATTACAGATCGCTAAGTTCTACTTCTCTGGTTTCACCTGAATCCAGAGATTTAATTTTAGCTTTTCCAGACTCAAC
Source organism: Myxococcaceae bacterium (assembly GCA_037134495.1). Classification (GTDB taxonomy): domain Bacteria; phylum Myxococcota; class UBA727; order UBA727; family JABDBI01; genus AER2-1. The sequence continues at coordinate 1,430 of JBAXMC010000128.1, read as the reverse complement.
TTCTTGTGTTCCCAAAACCAAAGCTTCTTTGGAACGCAATCTGTCTGCACGACGCATTTGAGATTTGACGCTGCGTTCTTTGTGGTCAAAATCTACAAACAGGCCTTTGCGCCTGAGCAAGATGAGTAACTCAAATGCTTTCTGGCGACCCATAGAATCTGCTGCAACTAAGCTTAAGTCAGGTCGTTTTTCATCTAAGACAAGTCCGTTTTCTCGCATCAGTAAAATAATGCGTTCAAGGCCTGCTGCCATGCCAATCGCTGGAACATCGGGGCCTCCTAATTCTTTCACTAAGTTGTCATAACGACCACCACCAGCGAGAGTATTTTGAGCCCCTAGGCCAGACTCAGCAATAAATTCAAAGACGGTTCTGGTGTAATAATCGAGGCCCCTGACCAATCTGTTTGAAATTTGAAATGGGATGTTAAGTTGCTTAAGTCCTGCTTGAATTGCTTCAAAATGCTGTTTAGATTCTTCGGCTAAGTAGCTGTGAATGCTTGGTGCTGCGTCAGCTAGTTTTGAACAGGTTTCGTTTTTGCAGTCGAGTAATCTGAGGACATTATTGGTGAGACGTTTTTGACAATCTACGCAGAGTTTTTCTGTGAGAGGCTCAAAATACGCACGCAGAGCTTTGAGATACTCGTTGCGTTCATTAGGTTGTCCTAGACTGTTGATCACTAATTTTATCTGACCAATGGGTAAACTCGATAACCAGTCATGAAGCATCGCTAAAAATTCAATATCTGCTGTAGCTGCTGAAATACCTAAAAATTCTGCGCCGATTTGAGTGAATTCACGCAAGCGGCCTTTTTGTGGGCGTTCTCGTCTAAACATGGGGCCAATATAAAAAACTTTTGCTTCTTGATCCTCTGAGACTAGATTATTTTCAATAAGAGCTCGCACGGCACCGGCTGTGTTTTCAGGACGCATGCAAATTTTTGTCCCATCGCGATCTTCAAGCGAGTACATTTCTTTGGAAACTATATCCGTGTTTTCGCCCACGCTTCGTACAAAAAGGCTAAGTTCTTCGAGGATGGGAGTTTGAATTTCAGAAAATCCATAATTCTCAAAAACATGAATGGCTTTGGAAGCCACCAAACGTCTGCTTTGTAGTTCTTTCGAAAATAAGTCATTCATGCCTTTCATAGAGAACAGCGTGACATATTACGCGTCTCTATGAAAGGTGTGCTTAGTGACTTAGAGTTCAGAGCCTGCTTCAGGGGTTTTTAAGCAGAGGGCTCGGGTGAGACCATATCGTTTATCAAAAGGTATGTAAACCAAGGTAGAAGCCGTTTTAGTCTCATCGGGTGAGTATTGGACGACTTCGCAGTTTTTATACGCATTCGTGTGATTTCTAACCACCGAGTGACCGTCTAAAACTGAAACAAATCGATCATAAGCTTCGTCTTTGAGTTCTTTTTCTTCAGGGC
>JBAXMC010000127.1:0-5626 GCA_037134495.1 Myxococcaceae bacterium | reverse complement strand
GATTTAACGGACCAAGAAATAGAACAAGTGGATTTGTTATTGGTAAATGCTTTAAAAGAAGGAAAAAGCGAAAGTCCGATGCTCGCTTATGCTTCTTTTTTAGGAAAGGTTTCTCATGATTTTACCCTTGTAGGCGCTGTCCCTGGAAATCTGGTCGTCAGTGCGTTTGATTGTGCTGGGGCCTTAATGAACGCTGGAACAAGTTGTAGAAGCCATGGTTGTGATGGAGCAGCAGCGACTTTTTGTGCGGCGATGACACAACTAAGTTCTGCTGTGACGCAGATTCTCGATGCTGTGAATCAAAGCATCGGACTTTCTGTGAAACCGATTGTCAATATGGTTTCTGTGACTTTTGATGCCAATGGTGGAACAGGTAATATGGCGATTCAGTCAATGTTGCCAAATACTACGACGACGCTTAATATGAATTTGTTTACTCATTCTGGAACGAGTCCATTTATTGGGTTTGCGGGTTGGGCGATTACACCCGATGGTCCTGTTGTCTATAACGATGCTCAAAAAATTTCGACAGGAATCAATCTGAAACTATATGCGGTTTGGAGGCCAGGTGTTCGGATTGTGTATGATTCAGATGGTTCTGTTGGCATCATGGCTTCTCAGGTAGTTGTGAACAACACTACAGCTGTTCTGAAGCCCAATACTTTTTCGAAATTAGATGCATTTTTTGCAGGTTGGTCTCTGACTTCGCATGGACCGGTTGCTTACGTTGATGGTTCAAGGATTACCGTTGAGAGTTCCGATGTGACTTTGTATCCTGTCTGGCAAGAACGACTGCTCAACTACTTATCGACGAGTGTCAGTTTTGATGGTTTTTCGAGTTATGTGAAATTACCTAACTGTCTTTTAGACGGAAACAGCAATAATTTTACAATTTCGATCAGATTTCAGACCAGTCAGAAAGGAGGCGTTCTCCTGGGGGATCAAGCCGGTATCGTTAGCTCGAATGTTATAAACTCTGTGCCGATTCTCTATGTGGACCCAAACGGTTATTTGTCTGCCAACATGTTGGACGATGGGGGTCATAGCGTTAGTATTTTATCTCAGGGTTCTGCTGTTGCAGATGGGAAGTGGCATACAGCTCAATTAACCATTGCTTATCAGACGATGAGTCTTACTTTGGATGGCACTTTGATAGGAACAAAGCTAACGACTGGTTTTGGTTTACCTAGAATGATCAACAGCCAAATCGGAACGGGTGTCGTGCTGAATCAATGGAGTTATTTTCAAGGAAGTATCAGCGACTTTTCTGTCTATGTGGTTCAGCCTGCGGTTATTTATAACGCAAATGGAGGAGCAGGGAGCATGCCTTCTCAAGTGGGCTTGCAGAAACAATCGCTGACGCTTAATCCTAATACTTTCACAAAACCTGGTTATGTGTTTGCAGGTTGGTCACTCAGCGCCAAGGGTTCAGCTGTCTATGCTGATACGCAAAGCATTACGTTGGGAACGCGCAGCGTAACTTTGTATGCTGTTTGGCAAGTTGCTAATATTGAATATGATTTTACGCAGGCAAGCAGCGACAGTGTTCTGACAAGTGGCAATAATATTAGTTATTCGGCTCAGAATGGTGCTTTGTTCGATGGTTCAAGTAGTTATATCGGTTTACCAAGCAGTTTGCTCTATGATAACAATAAAAATTTTACGATCTCAATGACATTTAGAACAAGATACAGCGGAGGTGTGTTGCTGGGCTATCAGTATGCATTGCCGGGTTCTCAAACAGCTGGCGAATACGTACCAATGCTCTACGTAGATAATAGTGGGCTTTTAAGAGCTTTGATGTGGCATGATGATAAAAAAGGGCATTATGGAGATACCAGCATCGTATCTATGATCGGAGTTGCTGATGATAGATGGCATACGGTTCAATTTACCGTGTCCACGGATCCTAGTACGAACAATAGTTTTCTGGAACTGTACCTTGATGCTCAGCTTGTAGGTACAAATTCTTCGAACTCTCTATGGCCTTGCAACTTGATCAACAACCAGATTGGAACTGGTTTTGGAAATTCTGGCTATCGCAATCTCGATGACGGATGGGACTATTTCAACGGGTATATTCAGAATTTCTCGTTGTATACGCTTTGAAATTGGAGTTGTTGAGAAAGTTTGTCTGTGATGCAGTTTTGCTGCATGACCAAATATTCAACATCCAAGCACTTTCCGCTGTGCGTGAAGAGAGTCATATTTTGGATGCGTTGAAGTTGTTGACTGGTTCCCGCGTGGCAATGCCATTGATGAATGGTTGTGGGCTTAAAAGACTGACCTTCGATGTCTAGACACTTGCAGCTGAAGAGAGAGCGGACCACGATTTTAGAGTTTGCTAATAAAATCTCTTCAAATAATTGATTATTTTGTCCTGTGCATTTTTGCATCTGCAGAGTTCCCCCATCGTTTTTAGAACGTATGGTCAGGCAACTTTCTCCATCGAGAGTCTTAATGCTAAATCCAGTTTCTGAAGGCAGTGTGTAAGAATCATCTGCAATATCGAGGTCTGGACAGGATGACAGTGGCGTGTGAATCGCTTTTTGAGATGCTTTGTTTAGTCGACCGAAGATATTATTTTCTTTCGTGAAATATGCCTCAGTTTGTTGTCTAATGTCTTTGCTGTTCGAACTTGGAAATTTTGACATTAAGACGTCTTTCATGTTTTCTAAGAAGCGTTCAATGGAACTTTTTTTCAGACTCAGAAGTTCGGAATCTTTCCAGTTAACCATCTGTAAAAGAGAGAAGGGTCCTTTTTCTTGTAACAGTGTATCTGCAAAGATAAAAATTCTTCTAGCAAACTCTTGATTGTTGATGAGCGTATATTTGAGAGCAACATGTTGGTTTAGATAATTGCTAAACTGACCATACTGCGAGGTGTCAACTTCGTTCCCTTGATTGCCGTTGTACATGGGGTGGTCTTCAATGGCCATTCCAGGCTGTTTTGCAATCCAATATTTTTTAAAATTATCTTTCCAGTCTTCCATGATTTCTGAATTAGGGAGAACCGCTAAAAAAAAGTTTTCAAGACTATCTGTATATCGAAGTTCGGTGTTTGCTTGACTGCGAGATGTGAATCCAAGAATTTCAAAATCGTCTAATGCTTCTAAGGGCGTTTGTATGTCTGAGAAATTTCGATGCAACATGATGCTGGGGTCCATCCAAACACCACCATACTTTGCCAATAGCTCCAGTCGGATGAAATCACTTTCGATCACGGTTGGGTTGAGTTTTTGTTCAAAATCTCTGTCTCCTATTTTCGATTTTATCAAACTGATGCTAGGTATTTCTTCTTTGGGCAAGTAATTGCCAAAGTAAGAATCTTTGTCTTCGATTAAATTAAGGACTCGAATACTCCATTCTTGTCCTAGAATTTTTTTCCAATGGTCTACATTTGATTTGTAAAATGCGGGCATGTTTTCAAACCCTGTATCCCAATAAGTCCAAACGATTTTAGGCAATTGGGATACTTCAACCTTTCGTTCTGAAATCAGAAAATCTTGGGAAGGCCATGGGTTGCATGTCCATTGAGTGAGATTTTCAGAATCGAGACATTTTCCGCTATGGATGAAGACGATTTTCTTATAAATTTCATCTGTATTTGAATCTTGCAGCAGTGCTTCTTGATGAGGAGAATCAGAGCAAGTATTTAGCTCCAAACGAGCTCCATTGGCGGTTGAAGCATTTTGAATCTCGAGACATCTGTTTTCTAAGTGATGCTTAATTTGATAGATGGAGCCTTGTACTCGAACTAATTCGAACTCTGCTATGTTCTTTAGTTGGCAATCGTTGAGGAGCAACGAACCGTTAAGAACATCGAGACATTTTCTTGAGTGCAAATTGTAAATGAGGAAAGAGTGCTTGTCGAAATTTGGGGTCAAATATCTGAGAGCACTGAAATTCTCCCGAGTTTTATTGGGTATGTTGAAAGAACTTGAATGACCGCAGAACAGCAAGCTTAGGATTAGTGCAAGTTTCATTGTTGTTTAAACCACTCTTTATTGAGTAAAACAGTGTCTTGACCAATATTATTTCCTGTGGGGATGTCTTCGAAGTTTTCAAGACTCACCCACTCGAAATCTTCAAGAGAAATATTTTGTAGCTGGTCCATGCTTTCAGAACTCGTATAAGCCCAAGGTCTGTATTTCGTGTTGATTTTGTGAGGATAAACATAAAAAGAAATTTCGTTGTCTGGATTCACGCGCATGACTGATGCGATTCGTGTGTTTAAGTCCGAGAGAGGTCTTCCCGTAAAGAACTGCTCAGTTTCTTTTAAAACACCCAAATATTCGAAGAGCGTCGGAAACACGTCAGCCAAGGAACTGACTTGGTTAATTGAAGAGTATTCTAGGTGATGATTTTTGGGAAATTTGAAATAGATAGGGACACGGGTTTGATCTTTGTTGATCGGATAGGCTCCGTGATCACCATCTTCATAAGGAGGTGGCCGTAATACTTCTCCATGGTCTCCAACGACGACGATCATCGATTCGTTATATAAGTCTCTGTCTTTGAGATCTTTGATAAACTGTCCAAATAAGCGGTCTGTCTTGTGAAAAGCTGAAGCATAATTTTTCTCAGATTCGAATTGAAAATGAGCCTGAACAAACTCATCCTCTTTGGAGTATTGGTAGGGTGTATGCGCGCCCTCTAGATGAGCTAAAAACAGAGCCTTTTGACGAGGAGAATTCTCAGATAGGGAAACCAAGTGATTGAATATTTTTTCGTCCAGTTTGGAAAGTCCTTCTTGGTAAAATCCTTCGTTTCCCAGAAGGCCTGTTTGAGCACAGTCATCTAACAAGTGGCTTTTGAGTCCGAATCTAAACTCACGTCCCACGAGATAAGTTTTTTCAGAAACAGGGTAGTATTCGCTTGGAGGGCTGATGTCTAAACAGCCCATGTCTCGCTTGCCTGTTGCTTTGATTGTATACCCAAGTTTGTACTTGAATATATTCAGTGGCATGGGTCCCATGTTATAGCCACTTTTGAGCAAAGCATAAAATTCATAAGCAGGTCTGGAATTGAGTAGCGTGTAAATCGAAGGATGCGTTGTTGTTGCTCCTGCGAGGCCTATTTCTGTGTGAATGCTGGCGTTTTTGAACTCCAGTAAATTCGGTCCTGTTATTGGATTAACGAAGTCTGCTCTCATTGTGTCTAGAATAATAAGATAAATATTGGGATTTCTGCGTGCCTGAAGTTGAGGTCCATTCTTAATAAATTCTAGATTGGTATTTTGACGTTTAAGATACTCGTTGTTGACGGGTTCAAGCGAAAATTCTTCCCAAGTACTAGGCGTAGGGGCAAGCGATAATAAACCTGTTTTTAAGTTCGCCATGAGATAATTGACATGAGCTGACTTAAATGTATATCGACCATGAGTAGTCATATTAACAATAAATTGCTCCCAAGCTTCCGAGTGCGATTCCCAGCCTACGTTCCCTTGAGGATAGGCTGTGATGTATTCATAACGAGGAAGAATGCGAATGCTGACTCGGTCTGCCGTCCCAAAAATAGGTTCAAACTGAAATTGTGTTCGAAGACCATTCGTAATCACAAATTGATTTTGGGCTTGTTTGACATAGCCTCGTTTATCGAAAACACGCAGATAATAGGGTGTATC
>JBAXMC010000126.1:0-5656 GCA_037134495.1 Myxococcaceae bacterium | reverse complement strand
AATGGCAGGTCCAACACTTGGAAGCGTTTTTTCATTCTTAGCTTTTGCAAGTTCTGCTTTTGGACTCGCAGAATATGCGGTTGGTTATAACCAGCTTGAAGGCGACACAAGTTCAAATCAAAAAAGCGCTCTTGCACTCAATATCGCAAGCGTCGCAGCTAATCTTGTAGCAACAACTTTTCACCCTGTTTGGACCTACTATCGCAGAGTAATTCAAGGTTCACCCGCCTAAATTAGACGCTCGTGGCTACAACTCTGTATGCCACACAATGCAACGATTTTAGAATGGCCCGCTCTGAGCTACAGCGCTTTTCAGCGTGAACAGAGAGCAGTCCTAAGCAACCCTGATTCTGTTTTCGATCAAGGCATCAGGGGTACCTGCGGGACCATGGCGGTCCTTCATGCTTTAGAAACCGTGTCAAGAGATAGACTTCAAACGCTAGAAGAAGAAGTCTACACAGAACATCGATTCATACCCGATGACATGCTGCAGAGCGATCTTCTAAAACGAGAGAAACACCCACTTGCACTAATTCTGGCCACTCACTTACTCAACGAACGCTCTCATCTGTGGAACACGACCTATCACGGCACTCATTCTGATAAAGACTCCATGGCAGAAGCCGTTACTTCTGGTGATATTAAAAATTGGCTCAAAGAATACTTCCCGGATCGAAAAATCGATTCCTATTCTTCCTATTGCTGGGGTGCTTTAACAAACGCTCTAAAAGTCAATGTTCTTTGGGGAAGCGACAGTGAAAAACCTATCGTCCTTGCTTTTGTCAACAGCGCCTATCTTCGAAATACTCCAACAACCAAAGCTCCCAGTTTATGGGCAGCGTGTGACGGTAAAGGGCATTGCGTACATATTACAACACCTTTTGTTGAGCTCCCAGATGGCCGTATTCAATTTAGTGTCTTTACTTGGGGCGAAACTAAAACCATGACTCTTTCAAAAAATGATTTTAAAGGCATGATGTGGGAAATGATCGTAGCAAAACAGAGTTAACGCCTCAGCAAGTAATTGAAGCTTATGCACAAGGATTTTTTCCCTGGCCCTATGAAGATGAGCCCATCGATTGGCACTGCCCTGACCCACGCTTTGTTTTGTTATTTGAAAATTTGCATGTCTCTAAGTCTCTAGAAAAGCAAATTTCCAAAAAGCCTTATGAAATTAGATTAGACACTTGCTTTGAACAAGTCATGCGAGCCTGCGCAGAAGCTAAACGCCCAGAGCAGTCTGGAACTTGGATTCGAGAAGATATTTTCGATGCCTATATTGGCCTTAACAAACTGGGTCTCGCACACAGTGTTGAAGCTTTCTTAGACAACCAATTAGTCGGCGGCCTCTACGGTGTCTCTTTGGGTGGCATTTTTTTTGGTGAATCGATGTTTACGAAAGCACCTGATGCCTCAAAAATCGCCTTTGTCACCCTCGTCAAGCAACTTGTCCGATGGGACTTTGACTTTATAGATTGCCAAGCTTATACCGACCACTTAGCTCGATTTGGAGCCACTTTTTGGCCTCGCAAAAAATTTTTGAATGAACTATCCCAGTCTCTTTCAAAACCCACCCGGCAAGGCCTTTGGAGATTTGAACATGACTTTTAAACTACCTGAACTCCCTTACCCTAAAACAGCTTTAGCTCCTCATATTTCTGAAGAAACGCTAGACTATCACCATGGCAAACATCACCAAACTTATGTCACGAATTTAAATAATTTAACTCAAAGCGATAATCTTGAAGAGTTAATCAAGACTCAAACCGGCCCTATTTTCAACAATGCCGCTCAAGTCTGGAATCACACTTTTTATTGGCACTCACTCGCACCCCATGCTGGCGGTGCTCCTAAAGATAGAATTGGCGATGAAATCACGAAAGCTTTTGGTTCTTTTGAAGCCTTCAAAGAAGACTTCGCCAAGGCGGCTCTGGGTCAATTTGGTTCAGGATGGGCTTGGCTCGTACAAGACAGTACAGGCAAACTTGCAATTGAGACTACTTCGAATGCCGGTTGTCCTTTGCAAACCAGCAAGAATCCTATTTTGACCTGCGATGTTTGGGAACATGCCTATTATATCGATTACAGGAACGCGCGGGCTAAATATATCGAGGCTTGGTGGCAATTAGTAAACTGGGATTTTGCGAACAAGAATCTAAAATAAGACGCTGCGCGAAACCAACCGAGAAAACTCTGCAATCAAATAAAATGGAAGCGACAAGAGACCTTTTTCAAAGTGAAGGGGTTTTTGAGAGATACGGACACCAATAGGAGAGTTCTTTTCCTCCATAAAAACCCGAATTGATTTTAGACGACCTGTCGCTCCAGATTTGACTTCCACAGGGACAATCAACTCTCCCCTGGAAACCACAAAGTCTACTTCTGCATCACTTCCTTTTTTGTTGCGCAACCAATAGAACAGCTGCCCTACATCATGCCTGTCTTGATAGACAAGAAGTTCCTGCGCTACCAACTGTTCCGCTAGAGCTCCTTGGTTAATCAACATAATATCTTGCTGCAAAAGAACTTCTATGTCGAGTAACATGGCCCGTTTGACCAACCCAACATCGATAAAAAATAACTTTGATTTTTTTTCATTGATCCCTGCGAACAGAGGGATCTCAGATGCATGCGTTGCGTAAACACGTGTTACAAGACCCGCATCACACAACTTATCTAATGCTATTTTGATATCACGGCTGGGCGATTCAGAATCAATTTGACTGTAAACAAGCTCTTTTCCAATCAAACCCGGAGTCTGTTGAAATACTTTTTGCAAATATTTGACTTGAATACGTTTAGCGTATTTACCGAAATCGTTACGATAAGTCGTCAGCAAGTCAGTCTGTATCGTTTGACAATCGCGAATGCTTTTAGTTTGACAATAAGCATTGATAACAGCCGGCATTCCCCCTAAAGCAAGATACTCTCGTACATAGGCAAGCGCTTGAGCATGAATCGCTTCTGATGGCGGCTGTTCTAATGTTACCTGAGTCAAATAAGAACGCAGTTTATTACGACCAGTGGCCTCCAAAAATTCGTTGAAAGACATGGGTTTTAAATAGAGTGATTGTACGCGACCCACAGGCATCCGAAACTCTTCATCGTTTAAGACAAACTCGAGCAAAGAACCTGCTCCGATGATATGCAATTCCGGCATTCTTTCTTTGAAATATCGAAATGCCGTAATTGCTGCGGGACATTCTTGAATTTCATCCAAAAACAACAGACTCTTACCCGGGACAATACTTGCATTGGCCAGGATTTCAATTTCAGCGATAATATTCTGAGGATTTAGTGTGTTGAAGCAATTTTTAAACTCTGGGCGTTCTTCCAAATTAATGGAGACTAAATTTTCAAAATGTTTGAGTCCGAATGCTTCAACAACATGGGTTTTTCCGACCTGTCTTGCTCCACGCACAAGAAGCGGCATGCGAATTTTTGAGTTTTTCCAATTCAAGAGATCGGCTTCGATATCACGTTTCATGGGTCTATCTTAGCATATTTGTCTGAACTATGGGGGTATTTCAAGATAAATTTGTCTAAAACACAGGGGGTTATTTAGCCTTATTCACGTATCTTACACTTCAAACTTGAAACAATCTTCTCATTTGACATACAGTTGTATCATGGTTAATCCAATCAGCGGCTCGAGTCCTGTTTCTGAAAATCAATATAATCCCAGCCAAGATCCTGCGACCAGTTACAACGCAGCCGTAGCTGATTTTAATAAACAAGATTACGTATCAGCCTACAATAATTTATTGGCTGCTTCTAAGGATCAGGTCTTTGCGAAAAGCAATCCAATGATCAATTATTTGATGGGTTTGGCAGCGGCTTATTCAAATAAGCCGAATTTGGTCGCCAAGGCCAAAGGCTATCTGGAAAATTATCTTAAAATTGCGAATTCAAAGACAGATAAAACAACGATTCAGTCAGCCAAAGGCCAAATAGATTTACTGGATGCGGGAGTTGCTCAAAATAATAACGATTTAGAGGGCATGATTACAGCTTATGAAAAAGCTGGGAAAGATGACCCCAGCATGGCTCCTAGTCTCAAAAGCACGATTGATCAGCTAAAGGGCCAAAAGGCTCAGCAAGCAGGAAATATTGACCAGGCGATCAAATTCTATGAGCAAGCCATCAAAGATGATCCCAAAACACCGCAGCCACAGCTTCAAAGCACGATTTATCAATTAAAAGCCGGCCAAGCAGGAAACCAGGGCAATTATGCTCAGTGTATTCAATATTATCAGCAAGCCATCGAGGCAGATCCGAATCAAGCGACACAGCTTAAAGCCGCTATTGAGCAAACTCAAGTAAGCGAAGATGTGAACAATGCGCTACAAAAAGCTCAAAGCCTATTTTATCCGCCTCAAGGAACGGGACAAACGGGCGATCAAGCTGGTGCCATTTCAGTTTTGTTAGGTATTTTGCAAAAATATCCCAATCTGTCTCAATATAATGTCGACCCATCTACTGTCTATGCACCGTTGGCTCAAGATGAAGCCTCGATGGTGATGTATACACCGGATGGCACTCAGGGTCACCCTGAAGAGGCTGTGCGTATTTTGCAAAGTGCGATTTCAGAACACCCAGGGGTTTTGAACGCAGACCCTTCTATTCTGTATCGCACGGCTCAGTATGCCTGGGCTGCGGGTCATATCGACCAAGCTCGGGACCTATTTAACCAGTTTCAGCCATATCAAGCTCAATATGAGCAAAGTTTCGGTGATACAACAGGACCAGCTGCTTTCGAGCAGCAGCTCAGTGGCAATGCACAAGCTGTCATGTCAAACTTTTCGACTTATGCGTCGAATTGGATTTCTAAACATTTTATTGGCGATAGTCAGTTTTGGCAAAACAATGTTCTATCAGCCTTGTCTGGGGTGATGGTCTCACCGTTTTCGTCACAAGAGGCAGCCAGCAAATTTCATGAAACGCATAAATTTGAGTACCACAAGGCTGTTCGTGACACGCAGATACATGCGAGTTCAAGCCGAGAGAGAGAAATAAAAAAATTAAAACAGGATCTTGAGAAATTTAAGAAGAGTGGAAATGATTATGAAGCCACACAGGCTAGGCATCGGATAGCCGACTTAGAGGCACCTGCTAATACAGCTGATACATCCACTCTCGGACGAAGTAAAACATACACTGATCGAGAGAGTTCTAGAGCGATAATGACCCAGCAGTGGGCAGACGCACCGAATACCGAGGCAAATCCTACTACCGGCGAAGTGGCCGGAAAGGGTATGGCTTCAGAGAGCGACCCAACGGCTCCAGGTTATTGGGGCCTTGGACAAACACTTGACCAGGCACAAGCAACTTATCAATCTGTTGGTGATTTGAGCGCTAGCAATCCCTATCTCATATCCCAAGGCGGAACTTCGGGCGACATTAATCGCTATTCGCTCAACGTTTCTGGGTCAACGAATCTTTTCGATGCTGGGGCACGTACTTATAACATGATTTATGGCGGAGAGACGCAGGCTGGAGCTGGGCTCAACGCTACTTATGGCACGCAAGCACGCGCAGACATTGGTGATGAACAATACAATTTAAACTACGCAGGTGGTGACACCAAAATTGGCGGACAAAATTTCTCGGTTGGAAATAACAACTCACTGGTTCAGGGCGGTGTCTCTGAAATGGC
>JBAXMC010000125.1:0-5662 GCA_037134495.1 Myxococcaceae bacterium | reverse complement strand
ACATTAGGAGTTACACGATCAAAACTACTTTCACCTTGGCTAGATTCACCTGATAAAACAACCGGAACTTTCACAGGAAATTTCTGTTTCCAATTATCCAGCGCTTTTTGAAATTTGTCCCTATTGGCTCCAATAGTAAAATCTATGAATGGACAGTTTGAAAAATCTGTTTTTTTATGATGGGCAGAGGGAACAAAAACAGGTTCAGCCAATAACGCTTTCGCATCGACATTATCTTGATGACTCATTTTTAAAAATCCTGAATTAGAAGTGTTTTCAAGCAATCTTCGAACCAAATAAGCCATGCCGGGCAAGAGCTCACCTATGGGTGCATACACTCGAACTCTGTGTCCTCGTGCACGCAAAACTTTTCGTTCTGGTTCTGCCATGCCATAAAGCATTTGAATCTCATAAGCTGTCTTCGAGATATTTCTACTCTCGGCATAAACAATCGCCTGTGAAATCGAACGCAGATTATGACTCCCAAAAGCGGGTTGAAAATGTTCTATATTGTCGAGCAAGAATCTGCTTAAACGCTCGTAGTTCGCATCGGTTTCAGCTTTGTCTGTAAATACAGGGCATTCAAAGCCTTTTTGCTGCGCATTGACAACTTCATAGTCCCAATAAGCACCTTTAACTAAACGAACCCCAATCGGTGCTTTTCTAGCCTTAGCTAAATCAAGTAAACGCTGCAGGTCTCTCTGTGAGTTTTTCAAATAAGCTTGAACCACGATGCCAATATTTGGATAATTCGAGAGTGACTCAAACAAGTCATAAGCGACTTCGTGCATTTCCCACTGCTCTAAATCTAAATTTAGAAACACATTATTTTGCTGAGCAGCGACAAATAACGGCAACAAACGTTTTCTCAGTCGTTCAACAGAGCCTTTCGGATCAACTGCTTTAATTTGTGGGTCCAACGCTGTCATTTTAATAGACACATTGACTCTTGGGATGGGTCCTTTGTGATTTTTGTCGATCACAGCGTCTGGTGCCCATTTTTCGCTGGCTTCAACCAAGTTGTGAATCAAATCTAAATAGCGATTTTGATATTGGTCAGCTTCTTGGTCGCTAAGCGTATATTCGCCAAGTAAATCTACTGTAAAAGCAATGCCCTGCTTGTGTAAAACCTGAAGTTCTTTGATCGCGCTTTTGGCATCGTGTCCCATGATAAAACGCTCAGCCATATCGCTGATATTCTTTCGAATGCTCTTGGCTGCAATACCAGCCGTAAGCCCCGTCGCAGCAGCTTTAAGAGCCACGCTAATCACACCTGGAAGAACTCGACCTTCTTTGAGCAAATATTCACGAACATGTTTCGCCACCTGATCAGAAGTTTCAAGCTGAGGCAAAACATCGACAAATCTAAATAAATCAACTTTGAAGCTAGGGTCTTTCATGACCCAGTCCATGAGTTTGCCCTGCCAGTAGTCGCTGTTAAAAACGCCTGGTTTTTCACCACGCATGTCCTGAAAAAGTTGGAGACCCAGAGCTTCTATTTGTGCTTGCATGGGTTAAAACCGCATTCCGTTTTTGGCTCTAAATTGAAACCACTTTAAACCGAAATAAGTTCCAAGCGCTAAAATCGGTATCCCTAGAATAGAACTTGAAAAAACAGTCAGCAATAGACCGAGACCGCCGGTGCCCATAAACAAATAGCGTTTTTGTAACTCAACTTTTCTTGTTTGCGTTAAGAACGTGCTCATGAGCAAAACTTAAAGCATATTCAAACGACATCGTAAATGTAGCCTACCTACAACGGCTACGTTTTAACTTTTTCAACCAGCGGGCACATGGCAGGTACATTTGAACTTGGTTCACGCGACCACAGTTGGAGCAGCGCTCTAAAATAAGCCAAGCAACTTTTTGAAGAGATCCACCGAGTACTTTTACATGATAAAGGCGCTCGGGCTTCTTTCTTTTTTGGTCATACTCCCTGCGTTTGCTGAAAAATATCAACGAGAACTATTGCTGGCCATAAGCCTTGAAGATTACGCTACAGCGGAGTCAATGATCTTTAGGTTTAACAAACAAGGTTTAGATTTAAGTAACGGCGACCCGCAATTCACAGAAACTCCCCTCACCATGGCAGTCAAGAAAGGTTGGCTAAGGGGCGTTAGAATACTTCTAGTCTTACACGTAAATCCTCATGTCCGTAACGAAGATGGTTTTACACCTCTCGTGCTAGCAGACAATTTAAGAAAAAATGAGATCGCGACAGTATTATGGCGACATCTGTCTCCCTTGCCACTGCAAGATAACTCCATTTCTAGATTCTAGAATTGCTCACCGATCCAAATCCGCCAGCACAAAGTCAATGCTTCCCAAAATAGCCATTAAATCTGAAATCGTCGCACCCTTGGCCAATAACGGCAGCATCTGAAGATGAGGGAACGACGGTGTTCGAATGCGCGTCCTATAAGAATGGGTTCCGCCATCACTGACTAGATAATAGGCATTAGTGCCTTTGCTGGCTTCAATCGCATGAAACGAATCTCCAGCCGGCATCACAGGTCCCCAAGTCACATTCACAAAGTGATTAATCAGGGTTTCAATGTGAACCAGTGTTCTGTCTTTATTGGGCGGCGTTGTCAGAGGATGATCTGCTTTATAATCGCCACCAGGCATGTTCTTCATGCACTGTTCGATAATGCGCAAACTCTGACGCATCTCTTCAATACGAACAACCGCTCTGTCATAACAATCGCCGTTTTGCGCAGTCGGAATATCGAACTCTAAATTCTCATAACCCGAATATGGCTTCGCTTTGCGTAAATCAAAACCAAGTCCCGTCGCTCTAAGACCAGGTCCTGTTACACCCCAAGCAATTGCTTCCTCGGTGTTGTAAGCCCCAACACCCTTCGTTCGAGCTTTTAAAATAATATTCTGCATGACCAAGCTGTCATATTCAGCCAAACGCTTTGGAAAATAATTCAAAAAGTCTTGAATAGGTTGTTGCCAACCTTCTGGTAAATCATGCGCCACGCCACCAATGCGAAACCAGCTCGGATGCATACGGCCACCCGTAATGCCTTCGATAATCTTCAAAATATGTTCTCGATCTGTGAACATATAGAAAACCGGCGACATCGCTCCGATATCCTGAACAAACGTCCCATACCAAACCAAATGACTGGCAATTCTAAACAACTCACAAAGCATCACTCGAATCATTTGAGCACGCGGGGGAATTTGCATCCCTGCCAGTTGCTCAACACTCAGCAAATAAGCCAAGTTGTTCATAACGCCGCTCAAATAATCAACACGATCTGTATAAGGAATGTACGTGTGCCAAGTTTGGCGCTCACCCATCTTCTCTGCGCCTCGATGATGATACCCAATATCTGGGATAATCTCTTCGATAATTTCGCCATTCATTTTGAGAATCAGACGCAAAACGCCGTGAGTCCCCGGGTGCTGAGGCCCTAAGTTCAAATAGAGATAATCTCCGCCCGATTCTTTAGGTTTGTATCTCAGTAAGCCTTGTTCATAATCTTGCTTCGCTTCAGGCAACTGATATGGACCCATCTCTGTGGCCCGAGCAGGATGCGTTTTACGAAGCGGATGCCCTACCCAAGATTCAGGCATTAAAATGCGCCTTAGATCTGGATGCCCAGAGAATTTTAGCCCAAATAAGTCATAAATCTCACGCTCATACCAATCTGCATTTTTAAAAACAGACGTTAGCGAAGGCACTTCTATGTTCTCATTCGCAACAGGTACCTTGACACACGTGAACTCGGCGTCTTTCAGCGATAGAAAGTGATACACCATCGTGAAATCATGTGTATGAGTACGTACAGTTTCGTCTACGGCCGTGATATCGTAGAGCATTTGAAAATTCTTGGCTGTTTCCAGCAACTCTTCAGGTTTAATAACGATTGGGTTCATCGAGCAAGTTCGCTTTCATACGTAAAGGGCTTTTAAGTTCTCTCATGTTCAGCGGCTCAGGTCTGATAATCTCCTGAGAACCGGCCACCCATGAGATCGGACGTCGTTCTTTACCAATAGAATCTTTAAGCAATAGCAGGCCTTCCATAAAGGCCTCAGGTCTTGGAGGGCAGCCTGAAACATACATATCGACAGGTAAAATTTTATCCACACCCTGAACAACGCTGTAAATATCGTACATACCCCCAGAGTTTGCACAGGACCCCATGGATATAACCCATTTGGGTTCTAGCATTTGGTCATACAGGTGTCTCACAACAGGCGCCATTTTGACAAACACCGTCCCGGCGACAATCATAACATCGGCTTCTCTGGGGGTTCCTCGAATGACTTCTGAACCAAAACGAGCCAAGTCAAATTTACTGGTCAAACTTGTTGCCATTTCAACGAAGCAACAACTCAGACCAAAGTTAAACGGCCATACAGAGTTTTTCTGGCCCCAGGAGATTAAATCCTGAAGCTTCGCAAACATAAAACTTTCTGATTTCACAAAGTTTCTCCAGGCTTTCTGAGTTTAGGCCCAATATCAAGCGCACCTGTTTTGAGGAAATAAACAAGGCCTACCAGCAATACACTAATAAAAACACTTATTCGTACAAACCCATTCCAACCGAGCGTTCTCATGGACACGCTCCAGGCGTAGATAAAAATCGACTCGAGGTCAAAAACAACAAAAAACAAGCCTATCAGATAAAAGTGAACAGGAAAACGGACACGCGCTGAACCTGTACTCACAATTCCAGACTCATACGGCACCCTGGTTGCCTTTTCAGTGTGCTGAGACCCTAAAAAATAACCACCCAGCATACCCAAAATGACCACGACAACCGCTGCACAATAGATCCACACCATGATGTTCTAGGCTTATCACTGGAGCAAATGCGGCACAACCTCCATTTTCTCAGTTATTTTTCTTAATCCTTGCGAATCGTATTCCCAGTATCCAGCGTACCGATGACCATTTTCAAGGGTAAAAATCCCCCAACCCTTAATTAAACCCGATCTCCATTCACCCTCGTAAGTAAGATTGCTCCCCCATGTTGCGGTACCAAACCCATGCTCCAATCCATTTTTTCGCTCGCCTTCATAGAATTTATCTTCAAGATGAATCACAACTTCCTGATTTAATTTTTTTTTTTTGTAGTTCATGCACAGTCAATACTTGGACTCATAAAAGAGAACCAGGGTATCGACTACCTTAGTAAAGTGGGTTGACAGTCATATTAAAAAACACGAAAATAAAGGCAATGAATGGATTCGCCAGATTAATAGAAAAATACAGTGAAGCTCACCATCGAGAATTGACTCGGAAATGCTCACCTATTCTTGAAAAATTAGGGATAAGCCACTTCAACTACGAAACCATTTCCAACACAGGACATTTGAACTCTTTGACCACAAGACCAGATTGGATGCTGTACTTTGGAGAAAATCTGCTTAGACAATACAGCCCATTGCATGTCCATCCCGAAAACTTATCTCCTGGCTTTTACTGGTCAAAGCTAATGAGTTCTGATTTCAACTCAAAAATCATCAAGTACGCAAGTAATTTTGGAATTGCCCAAATGTTCTTTCTTGTAGAAAGAGATACAGTGGGATGCTCAAAATACACATTTGGCTTTCACTCCCAGAGAATAGAGCTTGGATTTTTGGTTCAGAGTGAAATAGATATTCTAAGAAAATTTACTATTTTTTTCAACTACTTCCTCCG
>JBAXMC010000124.1:0-5742 GCA_037134495.1 Myxococcaceae bacterium | reverse complement strand
CAAGTGCTTTTGGAGTAATGTTTCTTATCGAGTTTAGATAATCTTCCATCCAAGTTCCAGATTGAACAGCAATGGTTTTAGAAGTCAGCTGTTCGATTCCAACAGGTTCTTGGTTCCAAAATAAGAGATAGTAAGACTTAGTAGATTCACCTTGATAAGGAAGCATCGTGATCTCTTTCTGTCTACTTGGTGTAATTGACATCCCGGATATGACGAAATCGCATTTTCCTTGTTGAAGTCCTAAAATCAGGGAGTCGAAAGCCATTTCTTTGATAATTAATTTTTTATTTAATTTTTTTGTTAAAGCCTCAGCCATATCAACATCAAATCCAATAGGTTTGCCATTGGAATCAATACTTTCATAAGGTGGATAGGTTGGATTTGTACACATGACCAAGCTGTCTGGAGATTTGCTGTTTTTAGAACAACTAAGACAAAAAAGAAAAATAGTTAAGAAAATATAAGTCTTAGTCATAAGTTTTTGTTCCTAATGTTTTGAATCGGATCTTGATGAGGAGCACCCTGCGGATTTTGAGCCACTTGTTGATAGGCCGTTCTAAAAGGCATTCCCTGGGTAACAAGTTCCATTACCCAATCTGCGGCAAAAAGTTCAGGTTTAAAGGCTGCCAAACAATTAGGTAAACTTACCTGAAGTTTTTGAATGGTATGGGTCATGACCCACAAAGATTCTTTTGTGATTTGTGTGCTTTGCAAAAAAGGTCTTTTGGTTTCTTGGAAATCTCGGTTGTAACCTGAGATTAAGGGTCTGATCGTTTCTAAAATCATCACAAGATTGCCCTGTACTGTCGCAGATTTGGCTCTAACTAATTCTAAAGCGTCCGGGTTTTTTTTCTGCGGCATGAGACTGCTTCCTGAACAGAGTTCTTTAGGAAGCGACACATAGGCAAGCTCAGGTAGGCTGAAAAAAATTAAATCATTGGCAGCTTTACTTAAAGTAAGCATGATTTGCACATAGGCGCTTAAGGCCATGGATTCCCATTTTCCGCGCGAGTTGGCACAATATAATACATTGTTTTGGAGTCTCTCAAACCCAAGTTCATTAGAAACAAACTGTCTGTCTAAGGGTAAGGCGACGCCAAAACTGGATGCTGAACCTAAAGGACATTGGTCAATAATTTTGAAGGCTGCTTGTAAAAATACAATGTCGTCTGCTAAAGATTTGCTGATGGCTCCAGACCATAGACCCAAAGAAGCTGGCATGGCCAGTTGCATATGTGTTCTGCCAGGGATGGGAGTTTCTTTGTGAGTTTTTGAGAAGATATCAAGTGCTGCAATGAGCTCTTGAGCTGCTTGAGTTATCTGAGTTAGTTCATGTTTCGCAAATAATTTGAGTGTGACTAAAACCTGGTCATTTCTGGATCTTCCCGTATGAATTTTTCTACCTGCGTCGCCATAATGCTGTGTTAAATAGCTTTCTATGGCTGTGTGGCAGTCTTCTTGTGATTTTAAAATCTCAAACTGGCCTTTCTCCCAAAGACCGATAATTTCTTGAAGGCCTTTATCTAGGCTGTCTAATTCGCTGTCGGTAAGAATGCCAATTTTGTGAAGCATTTTAGCATGGGCTAAACTGGCGATACAGTCGTATTTGACTAAATTTTGATCCAGTAAATAATCATCAGAAACTGTGTAATTTTCTATGATAGCGTCTAGATCGTAGCCTTTGTTCCAGATTTTAGTCATGTTTTACGCCTGCGAATCTCAGAGCATTGAGTTTGATAAATCCAGTTGCATCGCTGGGTGTCAACCCAACGTTGCCCTCGAACGAGACGAGTTTCTCTGAGTAGAGCGAATAAGGAGATTTTCGACCTGTGATTAGAGCATTGCCT
Source organism: Myxococcaceae bacterium (assembly GCA_037134495.1). Classification (GTDB taxonomy): domain Bacteria; phylum Myxococcota; class UBA727; order UBA727; family JABDBI01; genus AER2-1. The sequence continues at coordinate 3,895 of JBAXMC010000124.1, read as the reverse complement.
TTAAAGAGTTCTACTCTGACCATGCCTGTGACTTTTTGTTGCATAGGTTTCAAGAAGTTTAAGAGCATTTGGAACTCAGGTGCAAACCAATAGCCGTTATAAATCAGTTCAGCAAATTTACTAGAAAGAGAGTCTCTAAGATGCATCGATTCTCTGTCTACGGTGATGCTTTCCATGGCTCTATGAGCTGTGTGTAGAATTGTTACGCCAGGAGTTTCATAAACCCCTCGAGACTTCATGCCAGTATATCTGTTTTCGACAATATCAATTCGACCGATGCCGTGTCTCCCTCCCAGTTGATTGAGTTTGGCGAGCAGTTCTGCCGGAGCTAATTTTAGGTTATTAATGGCCACAGGAATGCCTGAGACATACTCGATTTCGATAATTTCTGGGCTGTTGGGTGTTTGATCTAGATTTTGAGTCAGCACAAATAGATCTTTGGGAGGGGCTGTCCAGGGGTCTTCTAGAACGCCTCCTTCGAAACTAATATGCATCAAGTTCCTATCGGTAGAATAGGGTTTTGAAGCGGTTGCGCTCACGGGGATATGATGCTCTTTCGCATAGGCGATTAAATCATTTCTGCCTTGAAACGGCCATTCTCGCCAAGGTGCAATCGGTGTAATTTGGGGAGCCAGTGCTTGATAAGCGAGCTCAAATCGAATCTGATCATTGCCCTTGCCCGTGGCGCCATGCGCAACAGCGTCGGCCCCTTCTTCTAAGGCAATCTCAATCTGTTTCTTGGCAATAATAGGTCTTGCGAGCGAAGTGCCTAATAAATAACACCCCTCGTAAACGGCTTGAGCTTGAATGGCTGAAAAAATGTAATCTTCAACAAACTTATCTTTAAGATCTACGATAAATATTTTGCTGGCACCTGTCTTCAAGGCTTTTTCTTCTAAGCCGGCCAGTTCGGTGTCTTGACCTACATCTGCACAATAAGCAATAATTTCACATTGATGTTTTTGCTTTAGCCAATGTAGCATCACAGATGTGTCTAAACCGCCAGAATATGCTAGAACAATTTTTTTCATTGCAAGCTCCGATTATTCAAAAAAATGGATAAGTTGGAATAAATGCATAACCTGGAGTGTTTATTTTGTCAACAGCCAAAGCTTTATATTTTCTAGATACTCTAAGCGCTTATTTCCCAGAAGCTCAGATAGAACTCTGCTTTGATAAGAAAGATCCTTGGCAATTGTTGGTAGCGGTAGTTTTATCGGCACAGACAACGGACAAGGCTGTAAATAAAGTTACTCCTAATTTATTCGCAGCTTATCCAACGGTTTATGACTTAGCGAAAGCAACAACAGAAGAAATAGAACCTTATGTTCAAACGCTCGGATTTTTTCGAAATAAAGCCAAAAATCTGGTTTTAGGAGCGCGAAAAATTATCCAAGATTTTGATGGCAAGCTTCCTAAGGATAGACCCCTTTTGGAAAGTATCCCAGGAGTAGGGCCTAAATCTGCTGCCGTGATCATTGCCAATGCTTTTGGGGTGCCGGCGATTGCTGTGGATACTCATGTTGGACGCGTGGCTAGAAGGCTTGGGCTTAGCAAAAATCAAGACCCGTCTAAAGTAGAAGCCGATCTGACCAACTTGTTTCCCAAAGAGCGTTTATTGGAAGCGCATCATGTGTTTATTTTTCATGGTCGCCGTATCTGTCATGCGAGAAAACCGAGTTGCCAAGAATGTCCTGTTGCTCTTAAATGCAATTATTTTAAGCAACACTTGTAATCAACTTTAAGCCTCAGATATGCTGGTTGTTATGAATATTATCGAAAAAGAAGTCAAAGAAGTTAAAAAAATTCACGAAGTTTTTTTAGAGTTTGATCATTGGTTCGAATCACCATTTATATTTTTGATGCGTGTAATTTTTGGTGCATTGTTTATCGCTGAAGGTTGGTATAAATTTTCGGACATTGCTTATAATACAGCATATTATGCGCATCTTGGGATTCCGATGCCTGAGTTTATGGTCTATTTGTCAGCATCCGCTGAGTTCTTCGGTGGTATCTTCATGGTCATTGGTTTTTTAACGCGTTTAGCAATGATTCCACTCAGTATTACGATGATTGTAGCGGCTATATCGGACCCAGGAAAAGCTCAGTTTTTTGGTCATGGCAGTGGTCAGACCGAAAATTTTCTGGCCCAAATTCCGTTGGTATTTCTTTATGCGTGCATGATGACATTGCTTTTCGGACCCGGAAGATGGTCGGTAGATTATAAGCTTACAGGCAAATGGTTTCTCTGTCGTTAATTCAGAATAAATAGGACCTCTGTCGGCTTAATAATAACGACATGTTGAAAATTTATTTGCTACTCTTCGCACTCAGTGTTCCTGGATTCGGCATGCATGAAAAATTGCTGGGACAAGCTAACGAATTCAAAGAAGGAGACGTAGCTGTCGGTGTTGCAGCCAAGAACAATGCAGAAAGAATGAAAGCGCGCGAGCAGTTAAGTCATCTCAAAATTTCTGATATTCATGAAAATCCTGTTTACGAGGATGAGCAGCAGGCTCTAATTTGGCAAGATACTGACCCCAAAATTTATAAAAAAATCAAGAATTGGACTTTGGGTGAGCTCAAAACTTTTTTGCTGACACAGTCTGAGAGCAACATTAAACAAATCATGCCGGGTCTAGACAGTGATGTGATTGCTTCTGTCGTAAAGCTTATGAGTAATGACGAGTTAATCAAAGTAGGGCAGACGGTATTTAACCCAATCCCCAATAGCAAAGTTGGCTCTAAGGGTTATATGGGAGCGCGTATCCAGCCGAATTCTCCTACGGACAACCCTGAAGATATTGCTTGGGAAGTTTTTAACGGCTTTTCGTATGCAGTCGGAGATGTCTTACTCGGCAATAATCCAGTCGATAGTACGCCGGCGTCTGTTTTCCGAGTCGAAAGCATACTCAAAGATATTATCGAGACGTTTAGACTTCAAAAAATCTTGGCTTGGTCTGTCTTGGCACATGTTGATGTCCAAAACACGGTAGAAAAGCAGCATCCTGGTTCGACTGATTTGTTTTTCCAAAGCATAGGTGGTGTTGCTGATGCCAATCAAACTTTAGGAATTTCTGTCAAAAAGATGATGAATTATGCCAAAAAAAGAAATGGCTTACGGCATGGATTTTATTTTGAAACAGGCCAGGGTGCTGATTTTACCAATAAACATGGCCACGGCTTTGACATGGTGATTCATGAATCTCGAAAATATGGATTGGCCAGAGCACTAAAGCGTCAAACAGCCTGGGTGATTGTGAACGATGTTGCTGGCTTTATTGGGCCTGAAGTTTTTCGAACCAAAGAGCAGCTGGTAAGAACCTGCCTAGAGGATATCGTTATGGGAAAATTACACGGTTTAACCATAGGGTTAGATATTTGTAGCACGCTGCATATGTCGATATCACTAGATGATTTAGAGTGGTGTCAGAATCAAATTATGCCAGCCAATCCGGCTTATTTAATGGCTTTGCCGACACGTAACGACCCGATGCTAAGCTATTTGACAACGTCTTTTAGGGACCATGTAAGAATACGAGAAAAATTTAATTACAAAGTCAACGATGACATGTGGGATTTTTTTAAGAAGCTGCAAGTGATTGATCAAGAGGGCAAGCCTACTGAGCATTTCGGGGATCCTGTTTGGGTCTACATGCAGTATCAAATTAAAAAAGGTGATAAAAGACCTGAGACAGAAATCTATGCTGAAGGCCTGAAAAAAGCTCAAGCAGTAGAATCTAGAGGAGTCGCGTTAGATAGGGGTCAGCCAGGACTAGAGGCTCAGACGCGTGCATTATATGACGATGCGAAGAAAAGTATTTGGATGGAATTTCCCCCAGAGTTTATTCAAAGCATACCCAACAAGATTATCTTAAAAACGTTATCAAAAGAC
>JBAXMC010000123.1:0-5743 GCA_037134495.1 Myxococcaceae bacterium | reverse complement strand
TTCATTTTATGTAAAACTCTACGATTCCTCCGGCAGAGCCGGAGGTTTAGCATTTGGGATAATTAGTTTTTATAAAAATTTAAGTGGCAATTGAGAAAGAAGTCCGATCCAAAAGTTGGAGAGGCGCGCTTATACGTTGCTTCTGGCAACGTGCACTTTGGCGCAAGCGTCTCGGACCGTTTTACCTGAAATGGCACGGGTTTTTGTCAGACGCAACGCCAACAGGAAGTGCTAATTTTTTTGTGTGGCTTAGAAAGTGTGATTCGAAAATTGTCGGAGACGTTATGGAAGTGATTCGTCAGAATTACGAAATACGCAATATGCGTTGCCATTCTGGCAACGCGCGGTTTTGTAAAAACTGTTTTAAAATCTTACAAAAAGAGATGTTATTGTGCGTAGTTTAAAGACCTTCAAGCGAATGGGCGTCCTATTTACCTTTTCTTTACAGATGAGACAGAGCTCTAAAATTCTCAAAAACATCTCTATATTTAGTGCCTTGACAACTTATGGGGAGGAGAGAAAAATAAGGATGGGTGAAAATCACTCAATAACAATAAAAAAGGATAAAACATGCAGAAAAAATTTCTTCGGACATCATTGGTTGTCGTAGGACTCTTTTGTTCTAGTCTAAATCCAACCAATTTAATGGCGGGGCTAAATGATGAACTAGACGTCCATGTCGGAACAATCGTTAGACACGCACCAGGCCGGAGTGGACACGGAGACGCCAGCCGCGATAACGTCCGCGCATGGTACGTGAGCCAAATGACCCAAGCCGGGGGTGTCCAATACCATGGCTGCAATGAGTGTAGCCAGGCCGACAATCTTGCCAAGGTGACGATCTTCAAATACGTTCCTGACACCCACCCCAACTCCGGTGCGATGACCGCGGCCCGGCGCGAGGTGTATACGAAATTCCTCAGCGCGGTCGCCGGACGCCTGTAGGGTTGAGTAAATCTTACTCAATTAGAAAAAACACAGGAAAAGGCTTTAGAGAATACGAAGTGGCGTTATGCGCAAAGGGGGCAAAAGTCTCTACTAAGGTTGTCAATAACTTGAGAACCTTAGTGCATTTTTGAATTTCCTCTAAGGCTTTTACCTCAAAAAAAGGAGTAATAAAATGAATAAAAAATATCTCCAGACATCAGTTTGTTTAGCCAGCATATTGTATGTTGTTTTTGGTAGTCATGGCAGTCCAGCGAATGCCATGATGAGCGAAACTGCTGCAGAGGATCTCCGGAAAGTTGTGGCCAGACCCTGCAGTTTTGGTGATGGCGGCATGCGGAGAGGCTATGTCTGGCCAGGGCATAAACCGAAGCTTATAGTCCCCCGTGGGGCCGTGCGTAATCAGTATGCGAGCTGCACTGAGTGCGTTGCCGCAGGGGCTCGACTAAAAGCGCATGAAGCTGCGAAAGAAAGCGTTGAAGAAGAGACAGAGCTGAGAAAAGAATTGCTCCGTGCTCAAATTGCCGCAGTAAAAAAGTCAAACGAGCCTACATTCGAAGAACTAAAAGCTCAAGCTGAAAAAATTATGAAGGGAATGGGCCCGCCGCCGAAATAGGAGTAATGGGGGTTGCACCCCAGAACCTCAGAAACAAGGTAGTAGAGCTCTATAAAAATCTTCTATAAGAGCCAATTTTGCAATTGGCTCAAATGTAAAGTTGTTTCTTAAGTCCCAGAACCAAGTGGTTTTGGAACAAACTGAACTTGTATTTCTTACCTCCTCAAAATGCCCTAAAAACAGTTCCAAAACTAATCCCAAAACTATTTGTTCCAAAAACACGTATCTTTTGATAGTTTTGGGACGTTCTTAATAAATCTTAATAAAGACTGGAGGATAGCATGAAGTTTGGATACGCCCGTGTCTCAAAAAATGACCAGAGCTTGGATATTCAAGTTGAGCAACTGAAAGCCGCAGGCTGCGATGAGATCTTCATGGAAAAAGTCTCAGGCGCTAAGGATGATCGGATAGAACTAAAGAATCTAATGGGGAAACTCAGAGAAGGAGATAGTGTCTGTGTCGTGCGGCTCGACCGTCTTGGGCGGCGTATGATGAAACTGGTTGAGTTGATCAATGACTTTAAAGCAAAAGGTGTCTCCTTTGTCTCATTGCAGAACAACATTGATACAACAACTCCCATCGGCATGGTCATTTTTAATATGTGTGCGGCTTTCTCTGAAATGGAACGAGAGCTCATCAAAGAGCGTGTGAGAGCAGGAGTAGAGGCGGCTCACAAGAAAGGGCGGAAAGGGGGAAGGCCGAAGGTACTCACCCATAAAAAGCTTGAAGAACTCCTATCTCTAAAAAAATCAAAAGAGTTCTCTGTGAGTCAGATTTGTAAAATGTCTGGGGTTACACGGTCTGTGTACTATAGGGCTGTTGGGGAACAGAGTAAATGATATGTAAAACTAGATGGAATCGTGAAATTAGAAGAAAAATAAGGAAAATACTTATAGATTTTACAACTTTTAGGGAGTACACTCCTTAAAAGAGGAACTTTTAGGGAGTACAAGTGTAAGTTATGGTCTATATCAAAAGGTATTTCACCATTGATCTTCCTCAACGTCAATCGGCTTTTATTTGGGGAGCACGTAAGACTGGGAAGACAACATATCTCAAACATACCTTCCCAAAGGCACTTTTTTACGATCTCTTGCAATCTGATATGGCGCTTACTTTTTCCAAAGCTCCGTATACATTCAGAGAAGAACTGCTCAAAAGTCAGGAGACTCATGCTAAAAACTTAGTAATCGTTGATGAGGTTCAAAAAGTACCAGGCCTTATGGATGAAATACATTGGCTTATTGAGAATACTGAGCTTCAGTTCATACTTTGTGGATCGAGTGCACGTCAAATGAAACGTCATGGTGTCAACATGCTTGGTGGACGAGCATGGAAATATCACTTTTTCCCTTTATGCTTTCCGGAGTTAGATGAATTCGATCTCCTCAAAATTTTTAATAAAGGAACATTACCATCGCATTACCTTTCTTCTAATCACCGTAAATCATTACAAGCCTATCTTGAAGATTATCTCGCCCTTGAAATTCAAGCTGAGGGGATAGTCCGTAATTTACCTGCTTTTGCTAGATTTATTGACACTCTTCGATTTTCACATGGAGAGATGCTAAATTATTCCAATATTTCTCGCGAGGCAGGAGTTGATGCAAAAACAGTCAGAGAGTATTTTCAAATTCTTGTGGATACTTTGATTGGATATATACTTCTTCCCTATCGTAAGAAAGTAAGTCGTGAGATCATTTCAGAAACGCCTAAATTTTATCTGTTTGATGTTGGAGTTGCGTCATTCATAAAACATCAACAATTTAATGACCTTAAAGGACCAGAAGCGGGTAAAGCGCTTGAGCATTATATTTTTACGGAATTGATTGCTTATAAGTATTTGAATGAACTAGATTTCGAAATTAATTATTGGAGAACAAAAGATAAAATCGAAGTTGATTTTATTTTAAATGAAGGGCAGGTTGCCTTAGAAGTTAAAATTTCTAACGTCATTTTACCATCAGATTTGAAAGGTCTGCAGGTTTTTTACCAAGAACACAAACCAAAAAAATCAATCTTAATTTGTCAAGTTCCTCGCCCCAGACGGATAATAGATGGTGATTTTGTTCTTGATATTTTGCCTGTCAAAGACTTTCTTCAAACCCTTTGGGAAGGAAAAATTTTGTCATAATGGCTCATTAAAATGCTCCGTTTATAATTCGTAAATATATCGCTTGTATATCGGTTTAATTTCGTTTAGCGTTTTATACAAACAGATTTGTAAGAGGCAACATAACTATATGATTTTAGCTATTGGAAATATCAAAGGTGGTGTTGGAAAGACAACATTATCTGTTAATATTGCTATTGCCCGCGCCCTAACAGGGCGTGATGTGTTGCTGGTGGATGGTGATGAGCAAGGAACATCCATTACCTTCACAGCCTTACGTACAGAGAAAATTGGAAGTCCTGGCTATACTGCCGTTAGTTTGTATGGGACAGCCTTACGTACTCAAGTACGGCAATTAGCTAGCAAATACGATGACATTGTAATTGATGTTGGAGGGAGAGATACAGGTAGTCTACGGGCAGCATTAACAGTTTCAGAAACCTTGTTAATTCCGGTACAACCACGTAGTTTTGACATTTGGGCAGTAGATCAAGTGGCAGATTTGGTAAAGGAGGCTATGGAGATAAATGAATTACGAGCTTTTGCTATTCTGAATGCTGCTGATGCACAAGGACATGACAACGAAGAAGCATCAAAAGTGATTACAGATATGACCGGAATCGAAATGTTACAAATAACAATTGGCCGCCGAAAGGCATTTCCGAATGCCGCCGCTATTGGTCGTTCAGTACTTGAGCAAATCCCAAAGGACGTTAAGGCGGTTGATGAATTGACAGCGCTTGTGAATGCCCTTTATTTCCAAAAAACAACATCGGTGTGATATACAATGGCTATTGCAAAGAAACCTAATCAAAATACATCAGATATTATTACGCATAGAGAAGACAAAGCTGCAGCCTTCATCACAGCTGCGAGTAATTTGCCTACGACACCTACGAAGATATCACGTCAGAACAAGCAACCCATTATGATACGGTTTGACCAAACATTGCTTAAAAAAGTTGATGAAGCATCTCGTCGCCGAGGGGTGAGCCGCAGCTCTTGGATTCAATACGTTATTAGTCGGGCACTTGATCATGGAGAAGGATAAAAAATCTTTGGGAATTACAGGGCTTCCGTTATTTGACTGCATTGAAAATCTTAATGTAGATAAAGAAAATCATGATGGGCTAATTGATCATTTTTCCCCTACATTGAACCGCGTGATAACTACATCTGCTGATATCTCTATGGATCCTCATCCAGAACAGATAGACTTTTTGCATTCCGTTCTGTGTCAACTTGGTATGCCGCGCAAGCGCGTAGAGGAACGAGTTTTTGAGAGAAACAATGGTGCAGTTAGCATGGTTCTTGAAGCAGGACGTCTCTATAGACGTGGGCAATGGGTAGACATGCAACTGCCATATGGGACGCGTCCACGCCTCGTTATGGTCCATATCTCAAGTGAAGCCATTCGTACTAAGTCGAGAACAATAGAGATAGGTGAAAGCATTTATGAATTCCTGAAAAGACTTTGTATTGATCCAAGTGGTGGTCCTCGCGGGGGTTATACCATGTTCAAAAAACAGATGGAGGCGCTCGCGGCTTGTCGAATGAATCTTGGTTGGAGTCTTCAGGACCGTGACATAAGCATCAACACACAACCAATCAGCCGCTTTGACGCGTGGTTAGTGAATCATGGACCAGAACGCCCTCTTTGGCCTAGCACTCTTGATTTAAGTCAAGAATTTTTTGAGACTTTAACTGCTCATGCTGTCCCTCTTGATCATCGTGCTCTAGCTGCTATCAAGCATTCAGCTTTGGCTCTCGATATCTATACTTGGTTAGCACATCGACTTTGTCGAATTAAAAGTATCAGCGGAATTATGCTCAGTTGGAATAACTTAAAAGATCAATTTGGTCAGGAATATAAAGACAATCGTGATTTTAAAAAGGAGTTCAGAGCAGCTTTAAGACAAGTTCATGCTGTCTATCCAGACTCAAAACTAGAACAAATTCCAGGAGGTTTTATTCTTAAACCGTCTCATCCGCCAGTTAGAAAAACACATATTTTTATGCCTTCTAACAATTTAGATCTTTCTGTGGATAAATAACGAGTTGAAAAGATA
>JBAXMC010000122.1:0-5877 GCA_037134495.1 Myxococcaceae bacterium | reverse complement strand
CGCCCATAACCCCGGTTTTCGGTGCCAGCAGCCCGATGACCACTTTTTCGACAGGCGGGTTAGGGCTGTCTACTTTGGCAGCTGTGTTAGCGGCTTGCTGGTCGTCTTTGCCAGAGCAAGCGATGGTTAAGGCGAGTAGGGTTAAAACCAAACAACGACGGGAGCGATTCATGAAATGTCTGCCTTTATGGAAACAAAAAATAAAACTGAACTAGAATGCAGCAATTCATATTTTACTCAGGCTTTCTGCCGTTGTTTTAATTGCATTTATAATCTCATTCCAAAGTTTGTTACGATCAAAAGTGCCTTTTTCATATTGCTGAACAGGACCCGATCTTGGAGTCGCTTGAATTTTTGGAATATCAGGATGAGATTTCCAATCGCATTCTGTAATTAGAACAGGAAGAACTTTTACACCTGCTTCTTTGCGTTTTTTTAACAGAGATGGCAATTCACTTGACGCAATAAAGTCCGAATTAAGGAAATTCTCACTAATAAGGATAACAGCGATTTGGCAGCGTTCTAGAGCCTTCTTGATCTCTGTTTCCCAGTCTTCCCCTGTTGGTATTTTTCGATCATCCCATGTTTCGATAAGTTGATTACGCTTCAAAGTTGCAAGACGAGTATCTAGCTCCTCAAGGTACTCAATATCTTTGCGGGCGTAACTGATAAATACCTTAACTGGTTCATTTTTGGTTGTCGTATTCATATTTTGTACTTCCCATTGTTTTGGTTGAGGATCAATTTTGGAAAATTTGTCTACTAAATCGCTTACTAATTTTGGCTTTTGTCCAGTAATTCCCCAAATAAGGCGATCCAAGCTTTCTTTGGTGACACCTCCACGAAAATCAACCCATGTCCTGTTGGTAAGGAAAAGAGGAAGCTCGGGCTCACCGGCAGGTGCATTGGGCAGAATCACTGGAATTATCCGCTTGTTTTGTCTTACAGCCAGTGTAAGTCCCAACTGCATTTCTTGGCTTTCCCATGCACCTATACCCGATGCTCCAAAAAAGGCAGCAAAAGAATTAGAACTCAGAATTCCTTTTTCCAATCCAATCTGCCACTCTTGTCCTGGAATGAGTTCGTCTCGGTCGAACCAACATTTTAATCCAGCATTTTCTAGTTGTTTTTTGAGGTCGATTACGGCTTTTCTGTCTTTACTATCGTAGCTAAGAAAAACTTGGAAATTTGGGCTTTGGTCAGTACATTGATTGATTACCTCCTTTGTGTCGCTATCAACCCGGTGCGATCCGATTTCTGACCTTTCGTGGCGCGTGGGTTGACGGACAGGGATTGGGAGGGAAGTACTATAACGCTTGACGATTTTGAGAATCTGTTGAAAGAGTTCCGTGGCGAAGTCATCGCGAGTCCTGTCGCCAGAGCGTTCTTGAAAGGTTTTTCCTGCGCTGTCGTGGAAGATTTGCAGGTGTTCCAGTCCTTTCAGGTCTATCGTGTTGTTAAACGGGATGCGTTTTAGTGCGACGGGAATCACTCGCTTATCAGGTTCCGGTACTGCGAGATTACTGGCGACAAAAGCTGGCAATTCATTTTCTTTAATGTACTCGCTACCCAAAAAAGCCGTGCTTACCAGCAACAGGCCAAAATGACAGCGACCGACGGCCTCCTGAATTTGCTCATGCCAACGCTCACCCGGCAGGATTTCCTCATCATCCCAAGGTTCGAAGTAATATTCTCTGGCGATGTTCAGTCGATCTTTAAGACGATTCAGCAACTCGTCTTTGAGTTTCCTATCCTTGTGCGAATAGGACACAAAATAGCGGATAAGACGCTTGCCATTTCGCATCTCAGTTAGTTCAATGGCTGGCGAGGCTAGATCGCTGTAAGCTCTTTGGCCGAAATTTGTTTCAGGTTTATCTGTTGTCTTACCCATGTTTATTTTTTCAAGATTTTTACTAATCGCTTTCAGTTGGTTAATAATTTCATAAAATATTTTTTTCCAAAATTCGTCACACTCACCTGATCCACTATGATAATCATTTATAGCCTCAGCCTCTTCAGAGATTGCGCATTTTTTCAACTTGTTCCTTTATCTTCTCAAAAATATCCAACCAAACCCTTTCTCGTTCTCCAGTGTTTTCTGGATACTCTATCACTGTACGAGTTGGATCGGGAATTACTTGCAATTTTTTGAGTATTTGGTTTGTTTTAAATGTGCTTGGCCGGACTAAAATTGGAATTAACTTTAATCCTTCCCCTCTCCTTTTCAAAAGCTCAGGAAGTTCTGTTAAGTGTATAAAGCTTGAGTCCAGAAAATCGTTGCTAATCAATAAAACGCCGAGTTTGCACTGGTTAAGGGCTTCCTTAATCGCAGATTCCCAATCTTCTCCTGGTTCAATACGTCTATCATGCCACACATCGACAAACCCATCTCTTTTCAAAGACGTAAAACACTTGTCAAGAGCCTCTTTAAACTTCTCATCCTCGCGTGCATAACAAATAAATATCTTGACTGGATCAATTTTTATTTTTGTGGTCATGTCTTGTTCTCTTATTATACTATGTTCTGTAGCGGTGCTTTTTAGCCTTTCCTTTAACCGATTTACTAGATCGTTGGTTAGGTAAGTATTTCCAACATCCCAAACAGGCAAAAGCTGTGTCGCAAATTGTTTTTGCTCTTTTTCGCTAGATGTACCCTCATCATCAAACGGTGGACAAAGAATGTCACGAAGGCATTCATAGGAAATTCCTTGGATCTTTTGATAACTATTCGTCTTTTTATATTTAAAATATTTTATGTCTGTTAAATAGAAGCCTATAACTTCATCTCGAAAGTATTGATTAAGAAATGAATTTTCGAAAATTGCTTGTGAACTGTAGCTTTCACCGTCTTCCCTCACGATTGACCATTTATTTTGAATCTCTGATATACTTAGTTTTTCTGGTTTTTTATTGATGGTTCCGTAAGCACAAAGAACCCCCGAACTTAAAGTTGACGTTTTCTTATCTGCCGAATTGCTGTCCCAGACAAAGAAAAATAAAGTACTTCCAACCACCATTTTTTCTCCGAAAGACGCACTGTTAAAAAACAGAAGCTGATGGTCATTACGCGGCAGTCGAGTTTCCACTAGTTTTTTATAACTTCCTCTATCAATTTCGACGATAACTCCTGCACATGTATCGACATCCTGATCGACATCCTGATCGGGATCGCGGCCCGATTTCAGGGGAAACCATTGCTTTATAAAATCCTTCTTATTTTCATCCGGTAGCGAACTATCACAATACCAGCCATTGTCTAAATTTAAATACCTAATTTTCACCGATTGAAGGGTTAAAAGCAAATCCCGTGCATTCTTCTTGTCGAAATTATCGTACTGTGATGGCAACTTTCCTTGTATATCATCATCGACCATAAGAAATGTATATTTCGTAGGATCTTTAAGTATTGTTAATTCATTAGTGTTAAGTTTTTCAACTGCTTTCTTATCAATTGATATTGCACGTACAGGTATTTTATAGGCATCTGATATATATTCATTTGTTATCGAGAAATCGAAACGCGGGATACCTTTGTCAATCTCTGGAGTCTCAGGTATTTTTGCAACGTGTCCGAACGAGAGACTAAGATACCATCGGCAGAAATCGAGCCAATTATGTGTGTCGCCAGCGAAATCTTGTAGAAGATACTTGAGAAAGTCTATTACCACGCTGTTATTGTGCAGCCCATGAGACTTGATTGAAAAGGCTTTGTTATCAGCAAGATAACGAATTAACAGTGAAGGGTGGCTCACTGACACCTTAAGTAGGTGTATTGCTCTAGATCCAGCATAGCGTTCTATTAGGCCAAAAAAATCACTAAAAAGTGCTTTTTGATAGAGTAAGGCATTTTCATAATTTTCATCAGGTCTAGCAATAGATGTGGTTATAATGTGACTCAGTTTTGCTACACGCTTTCCATTGTATGGTTCATCAGAGAAATCTATTAACGCGGACAATATTATACCTTTATTGCTTTTTGCAAATACTATTATTGTTTTATTGTCTGATAGTTTTTCAAAAAATTTATTCTGAACACTATTCTCATCGCTATCTTGTGAATTATTAATACCATCTTGCAAATCAATAAGTTCTTTAAAATATTGCTTTCGCATAGTATCCTCATCAACATCCTTGGAGAGTGATCGTTTCCGATTATCTAGATCCGCCTTAATGCGGTTTAGTTCGCTATTGATAAGTTGTGACGGAGAATCCGTAGACTTTTCGTTAACGAAAGCAAACTCGATAAATTCAGCATAATAGTGGCGTGTGAGCTTCCTTATCATATAATCAGACCATATAGGCATTGGTATTTCCTAAACTAGATATAAAGGGAATGATATAGCAGTAAATCAAGATCGCTAAGAGTGACTGGTTTAACGTTATTAGCAAGCATGGATGGATTAGCTCGCTGCACAATCAACGGAATATCCACAGGCTTAAAGCCAACGCTGCTTAAAGTAATATCATCCTCCAAACCTTCCCGAAGCCACCTGATATAATTGGGAAGTTCCTTGGGCGAGTTTAAACCTATCTCCCGTGCCAATTGCTCCAAAGCCGGGGTTGTAATGTCAGCATTAAACTCCGCTGTTGCCACAATGGTCAAGGCACAGCACTTGCCGTGGCTCAGGTTTAGATGGGTCGCCAAGGGAAAGGACAGCGCGTGGCAAATGACCGTGTAGGCATTGGAAAACGCCTGGCCGGCGAGCATGGCGGCAGTGGCGACTTCCTCGGCTAGATGGCTGTCGGTGGGGTTTTTATAATACGGCACTAGATAATGATGGAAACGGATCAAGGCTTGCAGTGCCAAGGCATCCGTGACCGGGCTGGCCCGCCTAGCCCACAAGGCTTCCAACGCATGGGTGAACCCGTCCATCCCAACTTCGCGGATGATGCGTTGCGGAACCGTCTGATGAAATTGAAAGCAGACTATGCCCACTGTCGGGAAGAAATGCGGGGAAATGGCAAACAGCTTGCGTCCATTTTGGCCAGTCAATACCGCATAAGGCGTGACTTCGCTGCCAGTGCCGGCTGTCGTCGGGATTGCAATCAGCGGTAGCTTGCGTTTGGGGATTAGGTGATTCTGCTCAGCCAAGAAGGGTTCGATGTCGGCGCGAGTCCCGACAAAACTGGTCGCCACTTTGCATAAATCAATGACGCTGCCCCCGCCCATGGCGATAACCGCATCGACCTTCTTTTCTTCAATAAGACGGGCGCATTCTTCCGCCGTTTTGGGGCTAGGGTCTGGAACGACACCTTCAAACAACACCACATGAAAAGCCGATTGCAGGTTCTGGTAAACGAGATCGAAATAGCCGAACTTGCGCACTGCGTTGCGCCCGGTCACCAGCAAGACGGTTTTGGCTTGTGGACAAAATTTTTCGAGTGCGGCAACCAGAGACGGAATTAAATCTTGGGTGATGATTACGTCGGTCGGATTCCAATAGGAATGTTCGATAGGCGGGGAATTTACATTAGAATCTTTCATGATTCATTACGAATTTAATGAAATAGTTGTTATATCAAAATAATTAAGAATACCGGGTATTGTTCAGTCAAATTAATCGATTACGCCTAGCTGTGGCGGGTAAATTTTCCCATCAAGGGGCTTACACATTTTTACTTCTCTTCGTTTCGCTAAACTTTGCTATGGCAGCCGGGCCTTCGGCATTCAGGTCGATTAGGAAAGGCAGGGGTGCGGCCAAGGTGGCGAGGGCGGCTTTGGATTTTTCATTCTGCTCGACGGTAAAAGCGGCATCAATGCGGTTCGATTGCATGGCTGTCACCGTATTGTATCCAAGTTTAAACATTTCGCATTATTTTATCTCGACTTTGGCCTTTTTACGTCACCGCCACGAGTTGATCCAACAAGGCATCCCA
>JBAXMC010000121.1:0-5947 GCA_037134495.1 Myxococcaceae bacterium | reverse complement strand
ATATGAACCGTATTTCCATAAGTAATCAGCGTTAAATCTTTGCCTGCTCTGCGTATGCGACTTTTTCCAAATTCAACCATGTGCTCTGAGCCTAAGTTTGGCCCTTTGGCTTCGGCGCGGTTATATAAATATTTTGGCTCTAAGAAAAAAGTCATGCCTTCTGAGCGCATGGCCATGCGTAAAAGCCCAGCGGCATCATCCGCAAAAGCTGGGTAAACCACTCGAACACCGGGTAGATGACTCATAATGGCTTCAATGTTTTGAGAGTGATAAAGTCCGCCGGTGATATAACCGCCTGAGGCGAGTCTCAAAACAACATTGGGAGAAAACTGCCCGTTGCTGCGCCAGTGTTCGTGGCTCATTTCGACAATTTGTTCCATGGCCGGCCAAACATAATCAGCAAACTGCGCGGCTTCAATGACAACTCTGATCTCTGGTTTAAATCTACAAAGGCCATTGGCAGTTCCGACAATAAAATCTTCGGCGATGGGTCCGTTAAACACCCGTTTGTGACCGTAAGTTGCCAAAAGACCTTTGGTTAAATTAAAAACGCCGCCTTTATCTTTGGAAGCGACATCTTGGCCCCACATAAAAGTATCCGGATTATATGTGAACTCTTCGTGGAGTGTTCTATTGATAGCTTCTCTGAGCTTCTCTTCTGTTAGGGGCTTGCCTCCCGTAGCTTCAGCGTAGGTAGGAGAGGTCCCCTGAGCGAAATCAAAAACAGATTGCGCTGTAGGCACAGGCGCAGCCTCGGCTTCTAAAGCTGCTTTGTCCAATTCTGCTTCGACTTCTTGTTCTATTTTTTCGGCTTCTTTGGCTTTGAGCAGGGCTCTGAGTTTGGGTAATGGGTCTTGAAGTTGAGCCTTGGCAATCTCTTCTTTGGAGCGATAGAGCTCTTGAGCATCTGAATTCGAGTGTGCTCCCATGCGTACGCACTGTGCATGAACCATGGCAGGGCCGTTTCCTGTTTTGATATAAGCCAAGGCTTCTTCTATCGCTTTGTGAGAGTCTTCAAAATCAGTGCCATCACAGCGAATAATTTTAAGATTTTTAAGACCTGTAAAGTTATCGGCAACGCATAAATTGGCAGTTTGTTCCGTTACTGGGACAGAAATGCCATAACCGTTATTTTGAATGACGAATAAAACAGGTAGTTTTTCGCGTGAAGCACCATTATAGGCTTCGAAGCAATAGCCTTCTGAAACAGAAGACTCTCCTTGAGAGCACAGAGCGACGCCGTCAGATTCATAATATCGAATGCCGCGGGCAACGCCGACTGCGTGCAAAGTATGATTGCCTGTACACGAAGAGACATTCTGAATGCCTATGCTAGGCTTTGAAAAATGATTCGACATGTGACGGCCAGCTGAGCCTGTGTCAGCTTGTTTTGATAAGCCGTTTAACATGAGTTCTAACGATGTCATGCCAGCGGCTAAAACTGTCGCTGTGTCTCTGTAATAAGGAAATAAGAAATCTTTATTGGCTCTAAAAGCAAGACCCAAAGCAATTTGAATTCCTTCGTGACCCGAACAACGTGCATGATAAGACCAACCCATGCCACGCCGGATATAACGAGCGGCTCTCTCGTCTATTTGTCTGGCCGTATAAGCAAGGCGATACCATTGTGATTTCACGTGACGACTCCTCTGGCCTCAAGCCAACCATGAATATCAGCATCTGGATAGAGAGCCTTCATACAAGAAAGAACAATATGGGCGGCTTCAAGTGATTCACCTGACTCAAGCGAGACTAACTCATCAGCAGCTGTCTGAAGAGGCTTTAGGCGTTCTTGTAACGCCGGAGAATAAGCACTAATCTGAATCGGAGATTCGACAAACAGGTCACCTGATTCCAAAGCGTTTTCTAAAAGCCCGGCAAACCCTGGCCCAATTTTACTCAAACTTTGGTGAAGTTCTTCTAAGGGGCCGAAGTCAGAATTCTGCGGCTTTGGCCCTAGCATCAATAAAGCTCGTCTGGCTGCCAGTAGATTTTTGGAATCTGGCATGAGCAGAGCCAGCGATTCAAACACCTCGTTGGCGAGAGTGTTTAAATTTTCTGGGGTGTCAAAAAGTAAAGTTCTAAACGGCGTGGGTAAAAGAGCTAGCATGTTGGTGTTTTCTCAAGAGGTTCTATCGTCTTGATCGTATTTGCGGCTCCAAATTCGCCCATATCGGTCATTTGACGGGCGCTGACTAGAACTCGAGACTCTAAGCTGGCCATGGCCTGGTTATAACTTTCAACAGACTGTCCAAGGCTTCTACCCAACTTTTGAAAATATTCTGCCAGCGTTCCCAGGCGCTCGCAGAGCTCTTTTGCTTTTTGAGCAATCTGCTGAGCATTCTCGTTAGAGGCCTCATGTCTCCATCCAAAAGCGATCGCACGCAGCATGGCGATCAGCGTCATGGGTGTTGCTAAAATAACGCCGTTTTCTGCGCTGAGCTCCATGAGTTCAGGTTGCAGCGATAGGGCAGTGCTCAGAAAAGTTTCGCCAGGTAAGAACAAGACTACAAACTCTGGAGAAGGTTGAAAATGCTTCCAATAAGATTTCTTAGCCAGTTGCTGGATATGCTTTTTGAGCTGATCAGCATGTTCATTGAATAAAATGGTCTGAAGATCTAGATTTTCGGTCTCCATGGCTTTTAAATAAGCACTAAGTGGCACTTTGGAATCGACGACAATGCATTTGTTGCCAGGTAATTTGACGACCAAATCAGGCCTGATCGTCTCCGAGTCTGTTGTTCTCACGACTTGTTCTTCAAAATCACAATGCGCAACCATGCCTGCGAGTTCGACGACTCGTTTAAGTTGGATTTCTCCCCAACGGCCTCTGGAGCTATGTGAACTCAAAGCTTTAGCTAGGTTAGCCGTTTCAGATTTAAGCAGTGCTACTTGGTGATGAAGCGTTTGATAGGCTGCTTCCCTGTTTTTTTCTAAGTCTCTTAGGTGCTCGTTTAAGTAAGTCAGAGATTCTTTGAAGGGAGATAAAAAGCCGGTTTGAGCCAGATTTAAAAAAGACTGGTTGTTGTCTAAGAGTGCTTTGGCAGAAAGCTTGGTAAACCAAAAATAAAAAAACGCAGCTCCCAAGATGAGGCCTAGGAACAAAGCGAGAAAAACTAAGATGATTTGCATGATGGTGCCGGAGGTCGGAATCGAACCGACACGCCCGTGAAGGCACTGGATTTTGAGTCCAGCGCGTCTACCAGTTCCACCACTCCGGCACGTAAGAGGCGCCAACTTAACCGAGGAATCAGAGTCCGTCAAGTCTTATGGGTCCTTTTGTGGTTAAATGCGCTTCTGGTTTAGACCCCACTGATTTTTGTAGGCCTCACATTCGGCGAAGTTTTAACAGATGCTATCTTGCTTTTGGCAGATCATTCCATCGAGTCGTGTAGTGAGGTGATTTCAGTTCAGACCTTAACTTCCAATCTTGATTTATCCCCGAAGATCCCAGTCTAATAGAAGACAATCCTTTACTCTGGTTAATCTTGTCCATCACTTTCATGATTTTCTCATCTTGAAAATAACTTTTCCCAGCATCAAAAAGACCCAGCTGAACCAAACCGACAGGGCCTATGTCGCTTATTATGACTCCAGATTTTTTATATTCGATTCCTTCTTTATAAATCTTCTCTAAACCCTGAAAGGCAGCTTTTACTAACACATTGGACGCAGAGGTAGGGGTTGGGATCTGAATTGAGGCTGTGTTGAAATATTGCTGCACAGCTTTAAAACGGTTTGTATGTACAAAGACTTGCATATGCCCACAAACAGATGATTGGTGTCTAAGCTTTTCAGCAGCTCTCTCAACATAGCTCGAGATAGATTCTTTTAGTTCCTCTAAAGCATAGACAGGCTTTCCAAAACTTCGTGAGCTTATAATCTGCTTTTTGTCAGGTTTCACTGTTTCCAAAGCCAGACAGGAAATACCTCTCAATTCTAAGACAATTCTTCTACCTACAACAGTTAGAGTATTCTCAATCTTATCTGTGTCGCTGTCACGTAACTCTTTGCCGGTAAATATTCCTAGATTTTTTAACTTTTCAGCAGATTTTAAACCTATCCCCCAAATATCTTCAATTGGAAAGGAATCCAGCACCGTATTTCTCGAGCTAATTTCCGACAAATCACAAACCGGACTAATTTTTTTATTTTTCTTGGCAAACGCATTCGCTATTTTGGCTAAAACCTTGGTAGGTCCAATACCAACACAAACAGGAAGGCCTGTCCCATTCAAAATTGCTTGATGAATCTGGTGAGCCAGATTTTTTACGTTACTAACTCCTGAGAAATTTAAAAATGCTTCATCAATCGAATAGACCTCCATTTCAGGAGCATACGTAGTCATAATATTCATGACTCGATTACTCATGTCGCCGTAAAGAGCATAATTTGAAGAGTACACATAAACCCGATTTCGACGAACGAGCTCCTTGATCAAATGCAGCGGTGTTCCCATTTTGATCCCAAGCGCTTTTGCTTCATCACTTCTGGCGACAACAACACCATCATTGTTAGATAAGACAATAACAGGTTGATTCCTTAATTTGGGGTTAAATACGCGCTCACAAGAGGCATAAAAAGAGTTGCAATCAACCAATGCGAAACAAGTATTCATAAAGAATGAATCACATTGGTTACAACACCCCAAACTTCGAAATGCATCGCATCTCTGATCTCTACGGACTGATGATTAGGATTTTCAGGAACTAAAAAGATCTTATCGCCTTTCAATACCAATTTCTTGACCGTAAACTCGCCTTGAATGATTGCTACAACAATTGAACCATTTTTAGCTTCAAGAGATTTATCTACAATCAAGAGATCTCCTTCAAAGATCCCGACATTAATCATCGAATCGCCAACCACTCTGATAAAAAATGTTGATGCTGGATGGTGTATCAGATGTTCGTTGAGGTCCAGTGTTTTATCTAAAAAGTCGTCTGCAGGCGAAGGAAATCCAGCCGCAATTCGAGTCGAAAAAAGTGGCAACTCGAGTACGACTGGATTTTCTTTAGGTTTTAATATGAGCGTTTGCATAATTTACCGATTATATAATGTCTATAATAGCTACACCCATAATCTCCTGTGCGAAAAGTAAAATCAATACCCATTCATTATTTTCAACGAATCTCAAGAAATTTTTGCAAGCTAATTGCCTTATGAGTCTTTCCTTTGAGGAACTCTTCCAGATTAAAATCTAAGCCTAGATTCCAAGCTGGGGTTTGCAGCAAAGCAGGAGCTGCTGGGGCTAGGCCCTCCTGAGCCTCAGGCGCCAAATGAGCTGGATAAGGAGTAGGCTTCTTCGAATTCGGGTTGATTTTGAAGACAAACTTGTTCGGCATGGTGTTGTGCGTTGTTATAGGGCAAGTTAAGAAGCTTTGTATGGAAAACGCTCTGACAGTTAGCCAGTTAGTATCTCTGGTGAGGCAAGATTTAGAAACGAAGTATCGCTCGGTGACAATTGTGGGTGAAATCTCGTCGTTCAAACCGTGGCGTTCAGGGCACTGGTATTTTGACCTCAAAGACGAACAAGCTTTGGTTCCTGCCGTTATGTTTAAAGGCTTTTGTGAACGGGTCAAATTTGAAGTGAAAGAAGGCCTGCAAGTTTTAATCAGAGGCCGTGTTTCGGTCTATGCTCCTCAGAGTCGGATTCAAATTATTGCTGAATCTATGGAACCTGTAGGGGCGGGAGCATTAGCATTAGCTTTTGAACAACTCAAAGCCAAGCTTGAAAAAGAAGGTTTATTCGACGCTGCTCACAAAAAACCATTACCATTTTTTCCTAAAGTCTTGGGTTTGGTGACTTCGCCTCAAGGGGCTGCACTGCAAGATATGTTGCGTATTTTGAATCATAGAATGCCAGGTTTAGAGCTTCTACTTTCACCATCTCGGGTGCAAGGACAGGGGTCTGCTGCTGAGCGTGCTCAGGCGCTAAAACTCTTAG
>JBAXMC010000120.1:0-6043 GCA_037134495.1 Myxococcaceae bacterium | reverse complement strand
ACGCAATATGGTGCAAACCGGGCCCACGTTTAGCTAGAAAATTAGAAACTTCACTGTGTTCGTGCATCGCTTCTATGAGCTCAATTCGGGTATCACCAATAGGTAAAAAAGCGACTCGAATACCTCGCTCGGGCATGTCTTCTGTGTGAGAGCAAATAAGACCTAGAGTCTTCTCAAAAAAATCAAGGCTCTGGTGCAAATTCGCCGTGACGATCCCAACATGATCCAATTTTTTCATAGGATTTTTAATATGTCAGTCAGAATCGTTGTGCAAACTTCAAATGCAATCCACAGGATAATGGCCCACTCCATCAAGAACGAATAACGCGTATTCACTTCTTGGCTAAGCACTTGGACCAAGTCTTTAAGCATATCCATTCGCTTATTGAGTACGTTTACGCGAGCTGCAACTTCTAAGTCTTGAGAAACCATGCGATAGAGAGGCTCTAGCTCAGAGTGCTCCCAGAAAAAATCAGGCGTATCCAAAATATCAGAATACAAGTTGATCGAGTTACGTTCTAAAATCAGTTCGCCCATCACTCTGGTAAGTTGCTTACGAGACATCTTGATTCGGCCATTGATAGCCAAACTCTTTGGAATCCCTTCCATGCTCTCGATTCTTCTAGCCATTCTCTTTTCAAAGATTTCAAGTTTCACCGACTGGGCTAAACCATGTGAAAACGCCAGTTTGGTCACCAAATCATCTGAAGGCAACGTAATATCGTCTTTTAAAATTTTGGCGACTCTGCCCACTGAGTAACGCGATTCTTCAATTTCAATCTCTGGAACCGGATCAGTTTCAAAAGCTTTGAGTCTGAGTAAAACTTCGTTTTCTTCAGGGACCGACAAACCCCACATGACCACCGTACCAGACGAAAAGTAGAATACGTCTCCTTTTTCGGCACCTTCAAAATGATGAATCACATGACTGCTTCTAAAATAAGTCACCAGAGCTTTTTGCTCTTGCAGGTTCTCCAGCAAAGCCTTCATCTGGTATGAAGTGGCTGTACAATAAGCGCTACATCGGCGAAATGCTTTTGTTTCATTGATTTCAGTTTGCATATTAGATATTCTAATTTAAACACATAATATGAGTGATAGCAAGAAAATCAGACCAATTGTAGGCCAGATCGTTAAAACCGTTCAAGAAACCTCTGACACCTGGACATTGCACATAGCCACAGAGCCAGAAGATCGCCATTACCAGGCCGGTCAGTTTCTTAGTATTGACCCTCATCAATTTGAAGAACTCTCTGAAATTATCGCTTATCTAGAGCACAAAAAAGGCCGAAAAGAGCTTATTAGAGCTTATTCGATGGCTTCTGCCCCTCATGAAGAAACGGTCTCTTTTACAATAAAACCTGAACGTTTTGACCCAAAGCATGATGAGTATCCACCTTTGCTTTCACCCTTTTTGGCCTCAGCTGCTATGCTTGGTCGAACGCTCAAGTTCTCTGGCTATGCAGGGCCTTATATCTTGCCTATCAATTTAGAAGAGCAAACCAACGAAGTCTTGCATCTAGTAGCCGGCTCTGGCGCCGTCCCTAATTTTTCTCTACTGAAAGACCAGCTGGTTTCAGGTAAGAATCCAGATGTCTTTCATACGCTCATAAACGTTAATAAGACCTACGAAGATATTATTTATCGCCAAGAACTTGAAGAACTCGCCAAAGCTTTCCCAAATCGCTTTAAATTAGTGCATTTATTAACTCGCGAAGAACGCGCCGGATTTCTTGCCGGGCGACCAACCTTAGAGCTAATTAAGTCCCACATTAAAGACCCAAACCGCGTTTTGGCCTACGCCTGTGGTTCAGCGATAACCAAATGGCAAAAGAAAAAAGCAGAATTAACCGGTGAAACACTGGCGCCTAGGTTTATCGAATCCATCTCAGGATTTATGACAGCACTCGGAATAGACAAGAAGCGCTTTAAGCATGAATCCTATGGCTGAAATTACTGATTAAAAAATATCCCTATCACCTTTGGCATTCAAAATCGGCCCAACAATGCCTTCTCGTTCCATTTGTTCGACCATTTTAGCTGCTCGGTTATAACCTACACCCAACTGACGCTGGAGCCAGCTAGTGGAACACTTTTGGGTTTGTCTCACAATATTAATTGCCTCTCCATATTTATCGTCGGCACCCTCTGAAATTCCTCCAGAGCCATCATTGCTCTCATCTTCAGTGGGAGCCACAATCGACATGTCATATTCTGGCTTAGACTGACCTTTCCAAAAATCAATCACGCGAACGAGCTCTTTTTCTGAGATAAACGCGCCATGCACTCGAACCACTTCAGAGCTACCGGGTGGTATCATCAGCATATCGCCTTTGCCCAGCAGTTTTTCAGCCCCTGAGCGGTTAATAATTGTCTTAGAATCTTGCGAAGCCGACAATCTAAAGCCCATTCGAACGGGGAAATTCGCTTTGATAACCCCTGTAATCACATCAACGCTGGGGCGCTGAGTCGCCAGCATCACATGAATGCCAGCTGCGCGCGCTTTTTGAGCCAAACGCATGATATAGCCTTCAACATCTTTGCCAGCAACAATCACCAAATCGGCATATTCATCTACGACAACCACAATAAAGGGCATCTTTTGAGCAGCGTCTACTTTTTCGTTATAACCCGTAATATCACGCACGCCGAATTCATTCATCTGCCCATAACGTTTATCCATTTCTTTGACAGCCCATTTCAGAGCATGAGCCGCTTTTTTGCTGTCAATAATCGGCGGTAGCAACAAATGCGGAATGCCTTCGTAGATACTCAGCTCCAGCATTTTAGGGTCAATCATCAAAAATCGGACATCTTGAGGCGTTGACCGATATAAAATCGAACAGATCATCGCGTTCAAGCAAACAGATTTACCGGAGCCAGTCGTCCCTGCAATCAGCACATGCGGCATGTCTGCCAAGTTCACAAAGTAAGGCTTGCCCTCTATCGTCTTACCCACCGCCATGCACAGTTTTTCAGGTCGTTCACGATAACTCGGATGCGCCACGATTTCTTTTAAATAAACCGTTTCTCTGTGCTCATTGGGGAGTTCAATGCCTACAGCACCTTTACCCGGAATCGGCGCGACAATACGCACATGCACAGCCGTCATGGCCATGGCTATGTCATCTGCCAGCGCTGCAATACGTGAGAGTTTAATACCAGGAGCCGGTACAAACTCAAAGCAAGTCACGACAGGACCTGGCCTGATTTCTCGCACTTGGCCAACAATACCAAACTGAGCAAAAGTCTTTTCAAGCCGTTCAGCCTGAGCTTTCATCACACGTTCATCGATTTGAATGGGCGGCGGCGCATCATAATCGAGCAACTTAAGAGCCGGAAGTTCAAACTGCATTTCTTGGTCGGCTTTATCTAAAAACTCATGTTCTTTTTCAAGATTACGTTCGATAATCTGCAAATCTTTTGAAATCACCAAAGGCTCTATGACAGAAACAGGTTCGCGCACGGAGGCCTTAACAGGAACGGGCTTCTTAAGAACAGGAATTTTTATTTTAGCTATTTTAACTCTCAATAAAACAGCGCCTAGTGCAGCCAAAGTCAGCGTGACAATCCACATACCAGCTTTAGAAACCAGAGCTATTAAGCTCGCATGAAGCCCGTATCCTAAAAGGCCTCCCCACGGAAAAGCAATCCCAAAAGAGCCGATACTGAGCTGTTCCAAGAGAATCGCTGCAGCAATGAATAAGAGGCTACCTCCTGTGATTTTCTCTGGATCACGCCAATCAAAACGGCGCCAAAAAGAGGCAAGTCCAGCCATAAAAAACAAAACAGGCAGTGCCCAAGCCAAAAAACCAAACAACGTATACATCGCATTTGAGATTAAAGCTCCACCCGCTCCAATCCAGTTTTGGACCTGATAACCACCATGAGGGTACAATGCATTGTCAGCAGATGAAAAAGACAGGAGCGAGAACGTCAATAAAATGCTGACAGAACAAAAAGCGACCCCTAAAACATCAGGCAGCAGAGCATAGTTTTTCTTCATTGAATCCATATGATTAACGCGTTGTTTACCCTTTAACTAAATATTTTACCAGGATTCAAAATATCTTTTGGATCCCAGACCTGTTTAATTGCTTTCTGCAAAGCAATTACGTCGAGACTTTGCTCTAACGGCAAGTACGCTTTTTTTGCCAGCCCAACTCCGTGCTCTCCAGAAATAGTCCCATTTAATCGAATAGTTAACTTGAATAATTCACCTAAAATCTGATCTGTTTTTTGAGCCTCTAATTCTTCATCAAACAAAAATTGTGCATGCAAATTTCCGTCACCGGCATGCCCAAAAGAAGCCGTTTGGACACCGTGTTTGAGCCCAAGTTTTTCAAACTCAGCCGTAAAAGCAAGCATTTGATTTCTAGGTACGACAATGTCTTCTGATATTTTATGCCTGGCTCGCTTTTTAAGTTGCTCACTCATGAGACGCCGCTGCTCCCAAATGGCTCTGCGTCGTTTTTCATCCAGTGCAATTTGAGTGTCAAATTCACTTAAAAAATCGAGTTCTTCGCCTCCATCAAACTCAGCGATTAGAGCTGGTCTGCCTTGCATACAAACAGAGTCCATATATTCGAGAGTTTTAGGCAAATAACCTAAAGCCAAAATATGATTCACAGCTTCCAGCGCTTGTTTATTAGAATCAAATCGAAGCAAAGCCGTTTGAATGTTTCGAGGCTTTGGCAATAGCTGCACAGTTATTTCAGTCACCAAAGCGAGTGTCCCTTCACTGCCACAAATCAAAGAAACCAAGTCATAGCCTGCAACGCCTTTGACGGTCTGCTTGCCCAAACGCATGGTTTCACCATTTGCCAAAACAACTTCTAAGCCCAGCACATAATCCCGAGTTGAGCCATATTTTAGTGCGGAAGGACCTGCTGCGTTGGTTGCCACATTGCCACCTAAACTGCACCATTGAAGCGAGTTAGGGTCTGGTGGATAAAAGAGATTTTCTGTTTCTAGAGCCTGCTTAAAATCTTGCAAAATTACGCCAGGCTGTATTTTGGCTATCAGATTTTCAGGACTAATTTCTAAAATCTTGTTCATCTTGGAAAAATCAATCACCAGGCTGTTTTTGCTGGGGACACAGCCTCCTGCTTTGCCTGTCCCAGCCCCTCTAGGTGTCAAAGCGAGATTATTTTGGAGTGCATAGCGTACAATCTCCTGAACTTGAGCAGTCGATTCAGGCTGAACAACACCTACAGCCAATACAGTTTCAAGACCTTGAGTTTCATCATGACTATAACGTTCAAGCAAGGCTGGGTCAGTTAAAACAGGCATCGATAGCATAGGGCTTAATCTGACTTGAACCGAAATAAATTTCAACTCTAAAGCGTTTTTTCTCTATGAAAATAAAATTAAACATACTCTGCATTGGTTTACTCTGCTGCTCAGCTGAAGCCGCTATCGATCTCATCAGCGCAACACATGAACAAAGATACGCTTTAACAGCTGAAGAGATTATTTCTTCTCATGAGCGCAGCAGTGCTTGCTGGGATGAAGCAACGCTTCTTTGGTATGGACACAACCCAGAACAAGTAAAAACTGCTCAGCGTTACTTGATTCACACGGCTACGACTGAAGAGATTTCAAAAAACCAAATATTTTTAATCTCATTTTTTGGGAATGCTAAGCCTCCATTCCCTGCAGATTTAATCCCTGAATTTACTCCTGAACAAATGGCAGCCTTCAGTCCAAAAACCATGTGTTTTTTTCCAGACACCCATCTTGCTCAGATAACCCCTGAACAAACTGCAGTTTTCACAGATAAGCAGAAAGAAGCTTTAATTAGACCCTGGACCGCTCTGTGCGATCCTGAACTTTAATCTTCGAAGAACTCAGCGTAGCTCACCTGATGGTCAATCAAGTGAGTGCCCTGCACTTCAAACAAGCGATTACTGACCGTACGAGCAAAATACTGATCGTGCGTAGCGAACAAGACCGTTCCAGGAAAACTCTTAACCGCATTGTTAAGCGCCGTAATCGACTCCAAATCCAAGTGGTTGGTGGGGCTATCCATGATGAGCACGTT
>JBAXMC010000119.1:0-6061 GCA_037134495.1 Myxococcaceae bacterium | reverse complement strand
CCTCTTATCTTACTACGCAAATCTGTCAACCTGCTCTTAGCTTTATTTTCTGCCTAGAGCAATCTAGATAACAAACAAATGCCTGTTTTTTCCGAAATAGCCCACTCTCAAAGGCGGACTCTCTTCTGGAAACTCTTTAAGACCAAGTTTCCAATCACACTGAAAACGCCGGCACACAGCTGCACGAACTTCATAAATCGTACAACCTTGTGGGCCTAGATACTTACAAGGCACCCCTGCGGGCTTTGCCAAGTCTTCCCCTGTATCAAAACGAGTTGATAATCCTGAGACAGAATCTATTCTGAGAGTTGTACAGCAAGCTGAGCAAGAAGAACACGTTCTGGCAGGCATCAGGAAAGCGTATTCCAAGAGCCTAGCAACAATCATCTTCTTTCATGATTTAAATAGCTGGTTGGGGAACCAGGATTCGAACCTAGATTCGCAGAGTCAGAGTCTGCTGTCCTGCCGTTGGACGATTCCCCATTGGCGTTTTGTAAAAGACCAGTTATGTTTACGCAATGGGATTTTTTGGATTATTTGGGAAAAACACACCCACTGAGAAACAAATTGCTAAACAGGTCACGCACCTGAAAGAACAATACGCCAAACCTGAATATCGTCAAATGGCTATGGATAAGCTTTTAGAATGGGGCACCCGCGAATGTTTAGTGGGCCTTCTAAACCGCTTTAAAGTAGTCGTTCAGTCTCCGCACTGGGACGAAGAAGAAAAACGCTGGGTGGTTAATGAACTCGCCAAACTAGGCGACCCTGCGAAAGATGTCCTACGTGAATTTCTCATGACTGAAAACGAGGTCACTTACGCCATTTTGGCGCTTTCTAAACTTTGTTCTCAAACAGAACTCATCGAAATACTAAAAGCGGCTTTATTGATACGCATCCCGGAAGATCATCGTTCTTCTGGAAGTAAAATGGAATTGATCGCTGCCCTAGAAGAACATGAACCGGCTGATCTCTCAAAACTACTCATTCCATACTTAGATGACCACCATGATGATGTAAAATGCATCACATTAGACGTTCTTGCTAAAAAACGAGAGACACTCGCTTACCCTAAAATGATCAGTATGTTAGCCGAGGATTTTCACTCTGCTCGCGTCCTGAGACACACAGCGTCCAAAGTTTTTGAACTTGGATTAGAACTTCCTGAGGGCTTCAAATTAGCCCCTGAGGTTATAGAAGATTTCGAAATGAAATCTGGGAAGCTCTCCGCCCGTCACTGATACTCTATGCCGATTATTGTCCAAAAATACGGGGGCTCTTCATTGGCGACGTCTGCGCACGTCCAACAAGTCGCAGCCTTAATCGCAAAGCGGCTCAAAACAGGGATAAAACTCTGCATTGTGGTCTCTGCGATGGGCAAAAACACCAACGAACTCTTAGCACTTGCTCACGAGATTTCAAAAAATCCCGTCAGGCGCGAATTGGACATGCTGCTTTCGTGTGGGGAACGAGCTTCTATGGCTCTATTGGCGATGGCTCTACATGAATTGGGAATTCCTAGCATAAGCCTAACCGGCAGCCAGTCAGGTATTATCACAGACGATGTTCACTCGGGTGCGCAGATTCTAGAAGTTAGGCCTACTCGTATTCAAGAAGGCCTTGAACAAGGCAAAGTTGTGATTGTTGCTGGCTTCCAAGGGGTTTCTCTGAAAAGAGAGATCACTACTTTAGGCAGAGGCGGTTCCGATACAACAGCCGTTGCTTTAGCCGCTGCTCTGGGCGCTGAGGCTTGCGAAATATACTCAGATGTAGCCGGTGTTTACAGCGCAGACCCAAGAGTGATCACTGATCCCAAACACATAGAACAGCTTTCTTACGATGAAATGCTTGAACTCGCTTCTTCGGGTGCCAAAGTCTTAAACGCAGAAGCCGTGCAATTTGCAAAGCTCAAGAATATTCAAATCAAAGCTCGCAAAACTGGTGAACCTAATCAGGAAACGGTCATTGGAGCTTCTGAGAGCCCTGCAGGTCCTGTTGCGATAACAGCTCAAGAAAAACTATTTTGCTTTAAGTATGATAGCTTGCAAGCTTTAGGTGAATTGCTCAAAGCATTAGAAAAACTTTTTATTAAACCGAATCAAATTTTAGGCACGCAAAGAGGTTACTGCCTCATTGCACCTGAAGATGCCCATGGGCTCTCAAAATTAGAACCCCTGCCTGGCATAAGTCAATTGGCCGATTGTGCTAGCGTTTCTCTGATTGGTAATAATCTAGGAAGCAATATGCAAGTTTTTAATCAAGTTCACCTGCTTGGAATTATCAGCTCGAAACTTCGGCTTTGCTTTTTTGTAAAGCCCAGTGAAGTCCATTCACTGGTTCGTGCTTTGTATCTGGAGAATATTAAATGAGCTATACACAGAGAAGTGCTTTTATCTTGAACGCGAATGCCAAAAGCGTTACCGACCGAGTGGTCGCCAAACTGGTCAAGCTCATACCCTCTGGAGATTTGTTCTACTCAAAATCAATGCAAGACTCTGAAAACTATTATCAAACGATTTTAGATCGTGGTTACGGTTTTGTATTCAGCGGCGGTGGCGATGGAACAGTTGTAAATGCTATTAACACGCTCACCCGAATCAGTAAAAAACAACGAGACATTCAATTACCTCGGATCGGGGTTTTAAAACTGGGAACCGGCAATGCCATGGCTCAAGTAGTCAGTGCACAAAAAGCCTTTTGGGATGTGAGTCATATTGTCCAGGGCGGCATCATTGAACAAAAACCGCTTCAATTAGTCGAATGCGAAGACGGAACTCTTACGCCTTTTGCTGGCATTGGTTATGACGGCGAAATTCTAAATGACTATGTTCACGTTAAAGAAAACCAAGGCCTGACTTCTATCTCAGCTTATTTATGGGCAGCGTTTTCTCGTACGCTACCAAGACATATCAGTAGCAAAGCTCCTATTATTCGCATCAAAACATACCAAACAGCTTATCAAATGATCAACGTGGATGGCGAAGACCTGGAAATCGAAATTCCGCCCAATACTCTCTTATACGAAGGCCCCGCAGACATTGCTTCTGTTGGCAGCATTCCTTGGTATGGTTTTGGTTTCACCATGTTCCCCTTTGCAAACCGAAGAGAAGGATTTTTAAATCTGCGCATTAGCACCATGAGCCTAGGAACCATGATCACGCATTTATACCCTGGGATTTGGAAAGGCACATTTCGGCACGCTAAATTAAACGATTTTTTGGTGCAAGATATCGTCATAGAGAGCGATCAGGCTTTGCCTTATCAAATAGGAGGCGATGCTTCAGGACACCGCAACAGACTCAGATTCAAAACAGCGAAACAAGCTGTTCAAATCGCAGAACTTTCAAAAGACAGATTGGTCGCACCTACGCATTCCATTTTCGGGCTATTGCCTGCTTTCTCGGGAGCTTCGAATTGAAACTGTTATTAATTATTTTAGCTTTAGGACTGTCTGCCTGTAGGAAGCAGAAACTTGTAAGGCCTATTCATAGTTTGAGCCCAGAATGGATGCCGGTTCAAATCAAAAATGCTGAACAGGCCTGGATTATTCCTGGAGAAGGTTCTTCTTTACTCATCGACTCTGAGTGTAGCCCAAACAGCCAAAATGTTCCGTTGATCGGTCTTACAGGTCAACTCTTGATCGGCATGACAGATCAAACGCTCATTGAACAAAAAACTATCCCCTTTCAAAATCGTGAAGCTCTAGTCAGCACTTATGCACTCAAAGTCGATGGCGCTTTCCAAAAGATGCATATCTTGGTCTTAAAAAAAGACGGCTGTGTGTTTGACGTTGTCTTATCGACTCCGACAAGCGTTTACGAAAAGCGCTTACCTGATTTCAAACAAGTTGAGAGACTCTTCACGCTGGAGCACAGCAAAAAATGAAGTTTTTTTCAGAACAACTGGCCTATCTTGGACAAATTTCCCGTTTATCAGGCCAGTTTTTTACAGAATTTTTCAAATATAAACTTGATTGGCATGAGCTCAAAATCCAATGTCAGCAAATTGGTCTTTATTCGATGCCTTTGGCTGGATTCACACTGCTCTTTGTAGGCTTCGTATTTGCCTATCAATTTGGCATTTCAATGACAACACTAGGGGCAACGCCTTATATTGGGAAACTGGTCAGTTTGTCGGTTATTCGTGAATTAGGCCCTGCTTTCACAGCCTTGGTTGTCGGCGGCAGAGTCGGCGCTGGTATGGCTGCAGAATTAGGCTCCATGCGCGTTACAGAACAAATCGATGCCATCTTAGCTCTGGGTTCTAGCCCATATCAAAAATTATTGGTCCCAAGAGTTTTGGCAGCCACTCTCATGCTCCCCATAGTCAGCCTAATCGCTAGTTTTATTGCTATTTTAGGCGGCATGTTAATTGCTTGGAGCGAATTCAAAGTCAGCCCGCTCTCTTTTTACGAGTCTTCACTCAAGACAGTCTCTTTTAATGACTTTTGGTCTGGTTTCTTCAAACCTTTCTTTTTTGGTTTTGGAACCGCCATTATCGGCTGTCATCATGGTTTTAAGTGCGAAACAGGAACAGCAGGCGTCGGCAAAGCAACAACTCAAGCCGTCGTTCATATCTCGCTCATGATTGTTTTCGTCGACTTTTTATTAACTCGGTTGTTCAACCAAGTTTGGCCGCATTAAGAGCCCAGTAAGATAAGTTTGATCGTCAATATACCGTCTGTTTCGATCCCTTCTGGCGCGATCTTCAAGAACTTTATCGGTCGTTCGTTTAAATATTGCGTGCTCATTGGCTGTTCTGGCCATTAGCCCAAATGCCATGGCTCCTACAATAACCCCCAAGAGTCCTCCCGTCGCGACAGTTCCAGCAATCAGCCCTACCGTTGCCAAAACTCCAGCAGCAACGCCAGCTACAGGCAAAATATACTGTGTTGTGATTCGGGTAACTTTTTCTCCCCAGCTTGAATGTCTCCACCAACTTTTAAAATTTTCTTTGATTTCGCTGAGAGCAAATTTGACTCCTCCGATTTTTTTGCCATTCACTTCACGCAACTCTAGATCACGAGCAAACGTTACTAATTCAGAGGCTATAGACCTGGCCACTAGGACTTGAGCCTCATTTTGAGGATTGCTTCCATTCAATACACTCTGAACAGATCCAGCAAGAGCCACCCATTCTTTGGGTAAACTTTCACTAAGAAAGCCACCCATAGCCGTTGCAACAGCTGCTTTGGTGGCTCCCATCACTGTATCACCCATCTTTTGGCCAGCAGGTCCAACAAAAGCACTCAAAAAACCTCCCAACGCAGAATTGGGTGAGCCTTGTGCCGCTCCTATGATCGTGGGGA
This sequence comes from Myxococcaceae bacterium, assembly GCA_037134495.1. GTDB lineage: Bacteria > Myxococcota > UBA727 > UBA727 > JABDBI01 > AER2-1. The sequence goes on along the minus strand of JBAXMC010000119.1, from coordinate 753 downwards.
TGTGATAAGACAAATGCAATAGCGCCAAACCTTCTTTAGACATAGATTGATGCCTGGTTCTGAAATTGCCCTCAATCACATACTCAACCCATTTATCAAAAGTCACTCTCTCTACGATATTCTGTGCCATCGAACCGATACTTCCATATTGTTGTGGTTCGGTTTTGAGGACTTGCAGAGCGCTATAAATATTTCCCAATAAATCTCGGGCGATTCTTGGATTTTCCCAAATCCAAGCTGGAAGTTGTAGCAAGCGCGCCAATTCTTTAGCCTGGGTCTCAGGATCTGTAATATTCACAACCTTCACAAGAGACTTTCCGAGCGCCTGATAGGCCTCTTGCAAACCCGCTCCTTGATCAGCCCAAAGTTTATCCCAAACCAATGCTTGGTTGTTCACCATGAAATCACGACGACCCCAATCTACCTTCGCGATATTCCGAGCAACATCCCAAAGCCAAGGTGTCCAATCGTCGATTGGAATCATTCCACGCAAGCGCTTAGGCGAGTTTTCCAACGATGCAATCATGGCTTCTGTTTGCTGAATTAGTCTTTTTAAAATCACGGCTTTGATATTTTTTTCATCATTCTCAAGATCTAAATATCCTTTAGAATCCTGAATAAAAGCTTCATACTTTTTAAGTGCTTCGGGGATTTCATCTTGTTCCATTTGAAGTTCGGCATTTTGGAGCTTTTCAAAATCAGCTCTAGGAATTTTTCCAAATCCTATCCTGAGGCTTTCAGCGTATCTTCAAT
>JBAXMC010000118.1:0-6081 GCA_037134495.1 Myxococcaceae bacterium | reverse complement strand
ATCTTGCAGAAATCTTGCGAACGATCCGGAAGCAATTGCCTGTCTTTCGAAACTGCCTAAAAGGGATGTTTTCGCAGACAAAGAGTTCTCAGATTATTTGACCAAGCATGGAGTTTATGTGTCTGTCACAACAACCCCGGTTCGCTTATCAAGACTACCACAAGTTTTTGAAACTTTAGATTTGAGTCTCGTCAAAAAAGTTTTTTTAGTGCTGCCAAAAGAGTTTGCCAACAAAAAAGGCGAAACTTATCCTGCCGTGCCAGAAGCGTTGCTTAAATTGCCAAAAATTGAAGTGCTGACTCCGGATGAAGATTTTGGTACCGCCACAAAGATACTACCTGCGTTAGAAAAATTGAAAATTGAAGATCCTGAAAGTATCGTAATTACGATTGACGATGATGTCGGCTACGCTCCAGGAATGGTTGCTGAGCTAGCTTTTGCTTCTTTTAAATCCCATGCGGCTGTTGCTGCTGGTGGACAGCCTGCTGAATTTTTTGGACTAGACAGAAGCATCCATTGGATATTTCCAAAGCGCGACAGTGTTGATATTTTAGAAGGCGTTTCTGGAGTCGCTTATCAGACCAAGTTTTTTTTAGATGATGATATTGAGAAGATGAAAATTTGGGTCAGGCGGAGCAAAGACTGTCGGTTTTCCGATGATTTCATGCTGAGTCATATTCTTGAGCAAAATGGTATTAGCAAAATAGTTATTAGAAACGAATATATTCCTGAATATGTTCCGTTTACATATGGGTTTAAAGAAGATGCGCGACATTTAGGAGCAAAGGGTGAATATTTGAATCCGATCAAGTATCAGGCTTGTGGATTGGAGATTCAAAAATGAAGGTTTTCTTTTTATGCTTGAGTCTTTTGGTTAGTTTGTTCTGTATGTCTTGTTCTGACAATGTAGACTACGCATCTCAAGGAGATGAAAAGTTTCTTGTTATCTCAAGTCAGCGAGGGCATGGCTTAGGTAACCGCCTCAGAGCGCTTGCTTCTGGGTATGCTCTTGCAAAGCAAACCGGCAGAACATTTGTGATAGATTGGCAGCCATCATCAGATGAGGTGCCGGTTAGCTTCAATGATTTATTTAAAAACGAAATTTTAACTCCGGCAAATAAGACACTTAATTTGGACAAAGCTCGAAAAATTAATGTGAACTCTCTTGCTAAAGATGGCCTGATTGAAATTTCTGTAGACATGGGTGACCAAGCTAGAGTGATTCAAATCGAGTCTTATTTTAGGTTTATTAACAAAGACCTTTCTTTTGATGATATAAAAAATGACTATGTAAATTTTTTGAAGAAACTGACTCCTGTGGATGAAGTTAGTAAGATCGTGGAAAATTTTTCTGAATCGATATTGGGTGTATCCATGGAAGACAGGATTGGAGTACATTTTCGCTCATTTGCGTTGCCAAGTGACTCTAATTTTAAAGCAAAAAATCCACTAGAGGAACGACGTATTGCGATGCTCAATGCAATAGAACAACAATTAGAAAACAATAAACAGAGTCAATTTTTTATTGCAACAGATGACCCGGAAATCTTGCTTCGAATGAAGCAAAAATTTGATTCGAGGATTATTTCAAGAGAGATATGTGTCGACAGGTCTACTTTAGGAGGGATGCTAAATGCGCTTGCTGACTGGTATCTTTTGACACGAACAATCAAAGTTATTGGAACCATTGATAGTTCTTTTTCAGATGAAGCTGCGCTTTTAACTGCAACCGGTCAGAAAATAGGGGTTGGTCCGGGTTTCTTTCATGACTAGGCGGAGCACTGAACTTCATTCCACCTCCCCCTTGACTCTTTAGGATGCTATGTTACTTGTTTAATGTGTTAAAAATAACTTCTTTATCAGCTCTTATTTTGTTTGTTATTGGCTGCGGTGAACCTCTTCCAAGCCAAGATCAGATTCAAAAAGTAGACCCGCTCATCAATAAATATCTGAAACCAGTTGTCCTAGACGGCTGCGATATGAAACGCTTTGGAGACTCAAACGATGGCGGATATCTACTGTGCGCTGAGTTTCTAAACGGCATTTCGGCAGCCTACTCTTATGGGATCGAAGGCCGAGATAATTTGGGGTGTGAAGTTGCTAACACGCTGAATATCACAGTGCATCAGTATGATCCTTTTGATATCAGAAGACCTGCCTGTAACAACGGCAAAACTGTCTTTCATGAAGAGGGTATTGCCCATAAGGCATTTGTCGATGATGACCATCGGAAATTTGATACACTCGAAAACCACATACGGGCCAATCAGGATACTGGCAAGCAAATATTAGTAAAAATGGATGTTGAGGGTGCTGAATGGGAAAGTTTGCTGAATGCATCGGAGGCTACATTGGAAAATATTCAACAGCTGACGCTAGAGCTTCACTGGCTTTACAAAGAAGAAAATTTTGCAGTGATTGAGAACACCTTGAAGAAACTTTCACAGCATTTTTATGTAGTCCATATTCATACGAATAATCATCGATGCGGTAGAGGCGGGCGCTTTTTAAGTGACACATTTGAAGTGACTTACGTGAATAAAAACTTGCCTGGATTGATTGTAAAAGACGAGGTCGCCCCATTGCCCCATCCGTTAGATGCGGCTTGCAACCATCGCTATCTCAAGTGCGATTTGAGCGGTGACTTGTTTAATTAAGCGGAGAGTCTGTGTCAAAACTAGTCCTGATCATATTTGTTCTTTTAACGATCTCTGCCTGCAAGGAGTCTGATTACTGTGTTGGTTGTTCAGACCTGTACCCTTATTTTACAGACTCGCACTTAAAAATATCTACTCAAACAGTCGATAAACTGCCTCCTACTCCTGCCTCAAGCCAGGAAGACTTGGCCAGCTTAAACAAGGTTATCGTATTTCCGGTCAGCAGTAAGAGATACACCGTCGTTAGTTTTCCTGACGAGTTTTTAAGTGCCTTAGAAAAAAAAGGCTGGAGAGTTCTGGACTCCGACAGGCAAATCCACAATGCCGATCCACTTGTTGATATAAAAAATTTTACAGGCTTTGAAAACACCGATATTGTGGCGTTTTATATGACAGAAATGTCAGAGGTGAGCAAGGGAAGCTCTCGAAATCTGCATCAAATCTGGACGGAGTTATCGGATGCTAACTTTCTCAAGGTATCGATTTTAGAAGACTTTATGTTCCCTTTCCAAATTAGCAATGCCAGCTATTTTTGTCAGTATGCAGATGTCATTTTAGTGCGATACCCAGAAGCATTGCACCAGATAGTTCCAGATTGCCAGAGGCCAGCTTTTTACTTTCCGCACAGCGCGGGCAAAAATTATTTTAAAGCGAAATCAGATTTCAAAGACAAAGAGCCTGCTGTTTTGTTGTCTGGGGCTATTAATGAGCGCTGGTACCCACTACGCGTAAAAGCCTTGCAACTTTTTGAGGCAGGTCAAAAAAATATGACTTATCGTAAACACTCAGGCTCAAAGCAGATGGACCCCGTTGCTGAAGCTAAGAGCTATGCTGCTCAGATTTCCAAGCATGAAATAGCCTTGACAGGAGCAGTCCTCGGGGTTGCTGTATCTGCACCTTATATTGTAGCGAAACACTTTGAAATCCCGGCTACTGGTACAGTCGTTGTAACAGACAAATTTGTGACGCCTCTGATGGCTAGACTTGGCTTTGTTGAGAACGAGCATTATCTGACTTCAACCCCGGTTACCCTTAAAGCAGACTTGGCGCGCTGGCTGGCTCCTGGAAACAAATCTAACTTGGAAAAAATCGGAATGGCGGGACAAAAGTTGGTTGCTGAGCGACACGCTCTAGAAAAGCGTATAGAAGAATTTGAAAAAGTTGTTTATTATGCTTGGACTCAAAAAAAGAAGTAGCAGTTACCCGTGTGCTGTGACGGTTCATGATTTGTCCTCTCTCTTTGCGGGACTGATTTTCCTGTGGCAATTGCAGATGTCACGAAATTTCTTAGAGCAAGTCTCTAAGTATGCAGCCTAAATATCCAAAATCCCCTGCTGCCCGCAATAAGCGCCTATGAAGATTTGTTTAGTTGTTATTTTTTTGTGTCTAATTTCCATGACTGTGACAGCCGAAACTGAGATTCAGGCACCTGTTTATGCTGGTTCTGGATGTGAAGCTGGAACGATTGAGCCGTTCTTTGGGTCTGAAAGAGAGATGATCTATTTCGGAACACCTGCGTATAAAGCTGAAGCAGGGAAACAAAAAAACTGCATGCTTGTGCTACCCGTTCAAGCAGCACCAAAAACAAAAGTGGCGATTGTTTCACTGAAAGTAAAAACATCAAGCGCACTTTTAGAAGATTCAAACGCTGTTTTTCAAGCAGAGCTTTTTATGGCAGGGCTTCGAACACCCGCGATGAATATTTTATTTGAAGGGCCTTTGACTACAGAAGACACGGTTGTTTTGATACCCGAAGACAGATATTTGATTTGGTCAGGTTGTGGGCAGTCGGCTAATTTGCGCGTGAACAGTAGCCTGACGGTGACGGATGGCTCTGTACAGGTGGTTTCTCTTAGAGTAAGACTAAAGACCGTTCCTTGTTAAATTATGACACCTTATTTTTTTAATACGCTGACACGTCAAATAGAATCTCTAAAGCCGATTATCCCCGGTCAGGTAAGCTTATATACCTGCGGCCCCACTGTGTACAACTACGCACACATTGGTAATTTGAGAACTTATATTTTTGAAGACATCTTGCGTCGTACGCTGGAAAGATTCGGATTTAAAGTAAACCATGTGATGAACATCACAGATGTGGGGCATCTCGAATCTGACGCGGATGTGGGTGATGATAAAATGGCTTTGGCTTCCCAGCGAGAAAAAAAATCTCCCTGGGATATTGCCAGATATTACGAAGAAGCTTTTTTGAAAGATTGCGCAGCTTTAAATCTTCAAAAACCAACGCTGATTTGCAGGGCTACGGAGCATATTCAAGAAATGCAGGCCATGGTCCAAAAACTCATTGATAAAGACCTCGCCTATGTTGTAGATGGCAATGTCTATTTTAGGATTTCAAAATTCCCTGATTATGCAAAATTGTCTAAAAGAAATTTGGACGAGCTATTAGAAGGCGCCCGCGTTGATATTGACAACCGAAAAGAAAGTCCGCTGGACTTTGTATTGTGGTTTTCACAAAGCAAGTTTCCGAACCAAATTATGCAGTGGGATTCACCTTGGGGCAGAGGTTTCCCGGGTTGGCACATTGAGTGCTCTGCGATGGCAGCGAAATATTTGGGTGAGCATATTGATATTCACTGCGGCGGTGTTGACCATGTTTCTGTGCATCATAGCAATGAAATTGCTCAATCTGAAGGTTGCTTTGGGCATCAATGGGTGAATACCTGGATGCATGGTGAGTTCTTGGTCTTAGACAAAGGCAAGATGTCAAAATCTTCAGGCAGTTTTTTGACGATCAAGAGTCTTGAGGAACACGGGTTTGAGCCGCTGCACTATCGTTATTTTTGCTTGGGCGCCCATTATCGATCACAATTATTTTTTAGCTTTGAAGCTTTAGAGGGCGCCAGAAATGCCTTTGAATCCCTCAAAAATCGCGTGATCAGCTGGAAGCTAGACCCTCAAAAAGGTACGCACCCTGAAAAAGCGACTGATTATTTAAAACGCTTTAACGAGGCTCTGGCGAACGATTTAGATATGCCCATTGCGCTGAGTATTTTATGGGAAATGGTCAAAGATGCTGAACTTGGTGGTAAAGCACAACTCGAATTAATCACGCAGTTTGATCAAATTTTAGGTCTCGGTGTCGAGCGTTTTCAAAAAGTTGAGCTTTCGCCAGAGTTGCTCGATTTGGTCAAAGAACGCGAAAATGCAAGAACTCTTAAAGATTGGGCGAAATCTGACGAACTTCGAAAAGAACTGTTAGGTAGAGGGATTTGCCTCAAAGACAGCCCCGCAGGGACTGACTGGTATTTGAAGTATTAAGGAGAGAGTGGAGCGGGAAAATGGATTCGAACCCTCGACTTTAACCTTGGCAAGGTTACACTCTACCACTGAGTTATTCCCGCAGGACTGAATGCCTCTTATGCAATGCTCTGTTTCGTTCGTCAAGAGAGTAATCGCTTCA
>JBAXMC010000117.1:0-6082 GCA_037134495.1 Myxococcaceae bacterium | reverse complement strand
GGTTTTACGCGCATTAAAGCAGGTACATTTTCATCCAGGGCATCGGCCCATAAACTCATTTCGGGCCAATTCAGGGGTACAGGGGCGTTGCTGCGCAAACACCATTTAGCAATGTGCCAAAAATCTCGAATGCTGCGTTTGGTGATTGTGCCGGACATGGCAAGCATAACCGTTTTAGGGTTCTTGCTGATATAACGAGACACTCGGCGCGTAACCGCTGCTTTTGTATTCTTGAGTTTGTGACATTCATCAGCGATAATGAAATCAGGTGCATATTCGAGGAACTCTTTCTGGCCTCGTTCATGGCCCAAAAGCTCATAAGACATAATCTTAAGCTTACCCAAGCGCCAATGTTGGCCCAAGACTTTGGCCTCGGCTTCTGTTTTGGCGATTAGCTTCGCTGGCATGAGAAGCAAGGGCCGCTTTGCTTGGAGCAACACCGGTGCCAAGAGTGAGATGAGCGTTTTGCCGCCACCCACCCGAATAGGTGCAAACAATCCTTGGCACTGTTCGAGCTCACTAAGAGCCTGGGCCTGGATGGGGCGCAGGGTCATGGTGCCGTTTTCTGTGCGCAGCTTTTGAGTTAGCACCCCACTTGCATCGGCTGACAGTTCACGTTTGGGTAGATTCATGACGCGGTCAAACTCGGCACTTCGTGTGACGATTCGAAACGGGAAGCTCATGCTGAAGCCTTTGCTTTTCTACGTTCAGGCAGCACAGTATCTTTAGCAAGGCCAGCTAAGATTTCTTCTTCAGTAGCGTAAGCCATTTCTTGAGTCCAATGGAGCAGATACTCTGTCTTCATTCTCCAATAGCAAGTGTTCACTCCCAGGCCGTTTGGAAGCTGCTTCTTATTGGACTCGCTCATATTTGACAGAGCCATCGAAATCTTGCGTGCAACCGCCGAGTATTTGTCGGTATTTGTCTTGTAGAGCTCCCAATGCTCAAGCAAGGCTTGAACGTTGACGAGCAGCTGGCCATTGTAAATACGAACGTGATAAACGCCCTTGTTGTTGAGCCGCTCTGGTTCCTGCAAATATCCAACCAGCCAGTGCAACACGGCCGAGTTGATACCGTTGTTGGTGACCAGTGAATAATGGTATGTCTTGTCGCAGCCTTCTACTAGGAATCGCACATTGCTTGTGTGTACCCGATTATCGCGTAGCCACAGGGCATGCTTTGCAATCACATCTTTGTCGACAAAGGCCCTGCGTATTTCATGGGTTAGATTTCTCAAAAATACGACTGATTCTGTTCCTACATTAATGGACAGAATCCGATCCTCTATGGCTTTGACATCGCTGTCGTTGAGGTTCTCTTTCCAACCCAGCACTTTGGTGTTGTTGGCTGTGATAATCACACGCAGGGCACCCATTAATGTGGAGTTGGATTGGAATTTGCGTCTGAGTGGCCGACTGTATTCTTGGATCAGGTTTCTTAATTCTGCGCTGCCCACTTCTTTATGGTTCCCCGAATGAATTTTTTCATCCGCAACGACCAAAGGCGAACCCACCAGTGAATCATTGAAGTTGCTCAGAACATCTCGAATCTGAGTGGGCGTTCCTGTGGTCCACAAGCGACTCAGCCCCAGCGTCAGCAGACTTTTTCCAGCACCTGAAGCGCCATGTAAAAAGAGAGCAGCACAGGGTTCGTCGAGTTTTGTGACCAGCGATACCCAATCCAAAAGCTGTTCGGCGTACTTGCCCCCCAACAGTTTCAAGTATTGGTCGGCATCGACATTAAATTCAGGTTTTAGAGGGCGCAATGGGCATGGAGCCTCAATCATTGTTTTGGTTTTCCAGTCATATTTTGATTTTTGGGCAGCCAGGTCGGCTTGAAGCTGTCTGGCCAGGGTCGAATAGTCGCGCAAAAGGTCTTTTTCGGATTTTGGGATCGGCTGACCTTTTGCAGAGTAACGTATGAATTCGATGCCCGAGCTGCTGGCGGCAGCCAAGTCAACTTTGGCAGCGTCAATCAACTCGCCAACGGATACGGGTGTCCCATATTCACCACCCACAAACAAGTAGCAATTGTCACCCTTTCGAATGATCCAGCGCTTATTGAGGCGAGTTCGGCTGACACCGGCCTCAGCGGCAAATTGATCCAGTTCTTCTTCTGTGTATGGTGTGTCGCGTTTACCGGCAAAAGCCTCAAAAATATCCTCTTGAAGCGAGCTTATCCGCGCTTTTTTGCGTTTAATAATTTCTTGTTCTGTTTGAACTTGTTGTCGTTCTATTTTTTCGATCACATCTGTCAGCGTGGGTGCGCCTGGATGAGTCGCTTCCATTTTTGCCAAGCTATCTTTAAAAAATTCAGCAATTTGAACGGGTTTTACACGTGGGAAATTCTCAGCCAACAAGGCGCAGAGTTTGAATAGAGCTGAATCTCGACTGCCGGGTTCAGCAAATATCTCCCCTCTGCTCACTTTTGTCAGCAAAGCGCCCATGTTTTTGAAATAAGTATCTTTTTTCCCGCGCAGGGACCTTGAAAAATCAATCAGAGCCTGACGCAAAATAAATTCAGGCATACCTGCAGGGACCTTGGTTGCTTTCATGTCCAGCAACAAATCTGCATCCAGGACCTGGCCATCATGCACCTCGGTGTAGTTTTTATCTCGTGTGCCAGGCGGCATTGAAGGCACGTAATAGACCCGGCCCGCATCGCTACAGGCGGGGTCCATGATGCCGCCTACCAATGCATTGAGGCCATTCCAGAATTGGGGCCACTGCGCGCGCTCAACAGATCTCGAAATTGGCAGATAGACACGCAAGCAATTGAGATCCGAGGCTGCATGGGAGTGCGTCGTGTGCAAAAAATATTGATAGGGCTTCAGGATCTTGAGCACGTTCGTGACGGCTTCGTCAGTGATTTTATCGAGATCCAGAGCCGCGAAGTGGACTTGAAGCACTGTGTCTTTGCTTCGAGTGACTCCCGATGGCCACTCAGCTGGAGAAATCAGAGGTGCATTGCTTTTGTCGGCGATCTCTAAGTGAACACTGAATTTAGTAACGAATTCTGTCCATGAAAGTTCATGGGTGTCCGGCAGTGTGTTTTTTAGAGCGGAAAAATACGAAAATTTCATTCAAAATCTCTTTATTAGCGTAGTTGTTTTTAAGAAACGCCTGTAAGTTCTAGATAACAGACTTTTTTCAAATTGGATCTAGATTTTTTGAACGAATTGCAAAATAAATTACACGCATATATAAAGTCTGCATGAAATCTCACTTTAGGCGCATTGGAATCGTCATGGCGATGGGCAGCGAGGCGATACCTGTCATCAAAAAATTAGGGCTAGAGCCCATGACGTTAAAAAATTGGAGATTTCCCATTCAGCTCTTTTGGGGAAATGTAGCCGGCACAGAAATTTACTTGGCCACCAACGGTCAGGATGAACGCTATGGAACCGAGATGATTGGCTCTCAATCCGCTACTTTGACAACACACTACCTGGTGGAAGGCTTTACGCCTGATTTGATTATTAGCGCTGGTACAGCCGGTGGGTTGCAATCACGCGGTGCTCAAGTTGGCGATGTTTATTTATCTCAGGGGCCTATTCGATATCATGATCGACGCTATCCGATGGCCGGTTATCACGAGTATGGCATTGGGAATTATCCATCGATGGACGCTTCTTTACTCGGCTTCAAGCTAGGATGTATCTCTTCGGGTGATTCACTTCATATGAGCACCGAAGAGGCGGAGCAATTTGCTGCCAATGAGGCTGATGTCAAAGATATGGAAGCTGCAGCCGTTGCTTGGGTGGCGAGTTGGCATGGGATTTCATTTATGGCAATGAAAGCCATCACGGATTTGATTGACCATCCACTCAAAGTCGAAAAACAGTTCATTCAGAATTTCGAACAAGCAGTTGAAAAACTCAGCGATGGGCTTTGGGAACTCATATCTCAAAGACTTCCAAAGGTTGCCCTTTGAAAGCTTACACTACCAGCGATGCTACGTTAAGTGATGTGGCAGAAATTATTGATTGGCTCAAACAAGAAGCCACTGCCGGCTTAGGCTTTTATCATAACCGCGAATTGATTGAGAAAGGACAAAAGCAAGGCCATGTACGCGTGATAAAAAAAACAAAAGGAGGGCCGGTGTTGGGCTTTTTGCTAAAAGCTTTCGATTCTATCAGTATTATCGAAGTCAAGCGCCGCTGGAGAGGCAAAGGATTGGCCGCAACATTGGTAAAAGAAGCCTTGAAGAATTTTGAGGAAGAGAGGCAGTTGGGGATTCAGATTCAGTGTACCCCATCAACCTCCATCCCTTTCTGGGAAAAAATGGGGTTTCAGATGTTGACAAGAGAAAGAGGGTATTCCCAGCAGGCCTTTTATTTCTTCGATAAAAGTCCAGAGGAGATGCCGGAAGTGCAAAAGGTACCTGTCCACATCAAGATTTTTGAATTCGATCTGATAAACCCTGGAACGCCCCAGTGGGAGTGGCAGGTGCAAGGCTTTGAGCTCAACAAGGAAACACTTCTGCTGGAAAAACGCGTTGGCACCCTTATTCACCATGGTCGCTCATGGATAGAAGTGTGGGTAGATGGTGCGCTGATTTTCAAAAATAAAGCTAAATATTCTTCGCCCGTTGGGGTGGAGTACAACAATGGGTTTATGAGAATCGACAAAATCAACCGCCATCCGAAGTCAGACATTTCATAGATAACTTTCTTTTTCAAAGCCTCTCAAGGGGCAGCCAAAGGCTCATCTTAAATTCAGATAACGGCGGTTGAATGAGCTAAAAGTGACTTTCCAAAGGCCAAAGGTTGTTTTCGTCAAACTTTCCAGAAGGGAAATCTTCGAGGCTTTTCGTCAGAGGGGGCTATTACTATTAATCCTACCTCTTCTCATACATGATTTTCTCTTTCAATAAAGCCTCGTAGTTTTCCTTTGAGTGAGAGTTGCGTAAATTTTCCTTTGGCCTTTGGAAAGTCACTTTTAGCTCATTCAAACGCCGTTAAAAGATTTTTAGTCTGCCCTTTGCGCAGCCTTTGGTGCCGTTTTGAAATTGGGTCTACCCTATGGAAAACTAACCCAAATGAAGAAACGCGTGTCACTCCAGTAAAACCCTTTGTTGCAAAAACGTTCGTTTTATCTACGTTTGCGCTGATTTTGGCAGAGCGCGTCAACACGCAAAAACTTACGTTGAACAAATGTGTTGCAAAATGTTACTAATAGGCAACAGGGTTCTGCAACAGCAGAAAAACGGAGAAGAAAAAAATGTTGATGGGTTACGCCAGGGTATCAAAAGCAGAAACACAAGAAGTCACCGCACAGGTAAATGCTTTGAAAGCAGCAGGTGCTACAAGAATATTCGAAGAAAAGGCCTCTGGGGGGCGCTGGGATCGTCCTAAACTACATCGCATGCTGGAGCAGCTGCGCGAAGGCGATGTCGTTGTGGTGTGGAAGCTGGATCGTTTATCGCGCTCGCTTAAAGATTTGCTTCACATCATGGATAAAGTTCATGCGGCAGGTGCAGGCTTTAAAAGTGTGACCGAAGCCATTGATACCACGACTGCCGCAGGTCGTATGATGATGCAAATGGTGGGCAGCTTTGCTGAGTTTGAGAGAGCGATGGTTCGTGAACGAACGTTATCAGGTCTGAGGCAGGCCCGTTCAGAAGGTCGTATTGGAGGTCGCCCCCCAAAGCTTACGAACACTCAGAATTCCGAAATTATCGAAATGGTTTCTTCTGGGCGTAAAACAGCCGCTGAAGCCGCTCGCATCTTTGGTGTGCACAGAGCCACGGTGGGAAGACTGGTGGCACAAAACTAATTTGCAAAAAATAAAAAACTATTCTCAGAAAAGGCCTCAATCTGAAACAGACCTGATATTTTAGTTAAATGAGTGACCTTATCTCTTTGCCTAGATGCCAAGCCCCTAAAGCCTGGCAACGCCAACTGGAGGAAACTAGCCCGGCCTTCGAAGCCTTCGTTCTCTTTCGCGATATGGCTTCTCCGCGCAGTATCAAACAAGTGGCAGACCTTCTAGGCAAAGGAAGGTCAGTTTTGGATGAATGGGCCAAAAAATATCGTTGGAATGACCGTTGCCGGCTTTGGGAAAATGAAATCGATAAACGC
>JBAXMC010000116.1:0-6159 GCA_037134495.1 Myxococcaceae bacterium | reverse complement strand
AATCAACAGAACCCACCAAACAATCATTTGCATCGACAACCCATACAGCAAGTACTTCAACGTCATCTTCGACTAATTCACGAACTTTAATAATGGCATCAGAAACCAGAGCATTGTCACGAACGCGTGCCAGCTCGATTTGCATAATACCACCGGCAGAATCTTCGGGATACCCAAGCAGTTCTAAGACTTGGTGACGTTCAGGTGCAGGGAGTCTATAGAGCGTTTCATAACGTGAAGATAACGGCAGTTTGGCGATAATATCCGCAGCGTCGTCCGATTCCATTTCTCGAATCAGTTCAGCGATCTCTTCAGGTTGCAGCTGAGCGAGTAAATCTTTCCACTTTGTTTCGTCGATTTCAGCAACAACTTGAGCGCGTTTTTCAGAATCTTCTATGAGTCTTAATAATTTGGGCCATTCTGAAAGCTGAACTTGTTCGAGATATTCTGTAATATCCGCAGGGTGAGGCAGAGACTTAAAATAGGCCTTTAGGTCAAGTTGTTCGTCCAAGTTATTCAATGGTCACGCTCTTGGCTAAATTTCTGGGTTGATCAACATCGTGTCCACGCAAATCAGCTAAGTGATAAGCTAAGAGTTGCAAGGGTAAAACAGCTAATGCTGGAACCAAGTAAGGATTCCCAGCAGGAACCAAGAGAGCGCCAGGGTAAGCAGTACGCAGCTCATGATCGTTTTCGTGGCATAAGACCGTAATTTGTGCACCACGAGATTTGACTTCTTCTAGGTTAGAAAGTGTTTTCTCATAATTCATGCCTTGGAGTGCCAGAACCAAAACCGGCATATTTTCGTCAATGAGAGCAATGGGTCCGTGCTTCATTTCACCAGCAGGGTATCCTTCAGCATGAATATACGAGAGTTCTTTGACTTTAAGAGCGCCTTCTAAAGCGATAGGATAGAGCAAACCTCGACCCATAAGGAGCATGTGTTGCGAATGCATCAGAGTTTTTGCTGTTTTACGAACTTCAGGTTCTTGCTTCAGAGCTGTCTCGAGCAGCATAGGCAGCTCATAAAGACTTTCTAAATGTTTTTGAAGTTCTGCAGTGCTTAAGTGACCCCGTTGTTTGGCAAAAAACAACGTTAATAAATAGAGGGCGATAATTTGAGTGAGTAGCGCTTTTGTACTGGCTACGCTGATTTCTGGACCCGCTCGTGTATAAAAAGTTCCGACACTGGTGTTACACAGCCTTGCAATGGCTGAATCGACAACGTTGCATAAACCGACCAGTTTGGCTTTTTTAGATTTTGCTAAGATAAGCGCTGCGAGCGTATCGGCTGTTTCTCCCGATTGCGAGATGCCAATAACCAAATGTTTATTTTGAATTAATGGATTTCGATATCGAAACTCACTGGCCAGGTCTACTTCTACGGGTATTTGAGCCAATTCTTCCAAAAAACGCTTGGCGATTAAGCCCGCATGATAGGAAGTTCCACAGGCAACGATCGTAATTTTTTCAATATTTTCAAGCTCATTGGTTTTGATGCCTTCTAATACAAGATTGAGTTCACCTTCAGAAAATCTGCCTCGCAGAGTATCTATCACGGCTTGTGGTTGCTCAAAAATTTCTTTGAGCATGAAGTGTTTATATCCACCTTTTTCGGCAGTTGCAGGGTTCCAATCTAGTAGAATAGGTTGACGATTTTGCTGAGCGCCATGGGTATCTATGATTTGAATATTATTTTTTGTGAGCACAGCCATGTCACCGTCTTCTAGAACTAAAAAACGTCGAGTGTGACTGAGCACGGCAGGAAAGTCAGAAGCCAAGAAGTTCTCGCCTTCTCCAAGACCGACAACCAAGGGACAAGCTTGTTTGACACCAATGAGCATGTCTGGGAAATCTTGATCCAAAATAGCCAGCGCATAAGCGCCATGAACTAATTCTAAAGCTTTTGAAACAGCTTTTTTGAAGTCTTTTGGAGATTCTTTTTTAAATTGAGAGATTAAGTGAGCAACGATTTCTGAGTCAGTGTCCGATTCGAAGTGGTGCCCTTTGGAAAGTAAATCTTTTTTGAGAGCAGCATGGTTTTCGATAATGCCATTGTGGACAAGGGTGATCGTGCCAAATTGGTGAGGGTGAGCATTGATTTCGTTTGGACGTCCATGAGAGGCCCAACGTGTATGAGCAATGCCAACAGAGCCAGGAGAAGGTTTGTCTTTTAAAACATTGACGAGAGCCGAGAGTTTTCCGACCGCTTTTCGAATGTGTGTTTGATTTGAATGAAGAGTCGCAATACCAGCAGAGTCATAGCCTCGATATTCGAGTCTTTTAAGACCTTCCAGCAGGATAGGTTCTGCGGTTTGTGGTCCAATATAGCCGACGATTCCACACATAAGGAAACCCCTTTTAGGAAAGGAGTTTCCTCAATTCCTAACTAGATCAAGTTCTTTTCTTTGAGCAAGTTCTTAATACCTTGAACAGAGCGTTCACGCAACTCCCAGCCGCCTACGAAAATCGAAGGTGTTCCGCGGACTTGAGCTTGGTTAGTACCCAAATCAATGTCAGCTTTGATGACTTCTTCATACTTGCCATCGTTGTTTTTGAGAGAAGCTTCAAATTTAGGCATATTGAGACCGATTTCTTTAGCCCATTTTTTGAAGTTTTCAGGGGTTAGGTTCTGTTGGTTGGCAAATACTTTTTCCATCATAGCATAGAACTTCTCATCACCTTGCTCTTTAGCGGCTAAAGCAGCTTTGGCAGCTGGTTTGGCGTTTTGGTGAAATGAAAGTGGGAAGTTCTTGAATACAACGTTTACTTTGTCTTTCAGTTCAGGGTCTTTAACGGCATCTCTAAGCAAGGTGTCAGCACCTGCGCAGAATGGGCATTGACCATCGCTGAAGATGACAACGCTGACTGCAGCGTCTTTTTTACCCAAAACAGGGCTGCTACCAACAGGCAATTGGTAAGCTTTTTCTTGAGCAGGTGGCATCTGAGGTTTTTGGGCCATAGCAGGCTTCTTTTCAAGCTCTTCTACCCGTTTTTCCAAAGCATCCATGCGTTCATCGGATTTTTTGTTGCTGCAGCCAAGGGCCAAGAGAGTGCTCATCAGAACAGCACCGAAGCTGATTTTAACTAAATTTTTCATGTTTTACTAACTCCTTCAGGGTCAAGGGTTAACAAAATTGCGAACTTAGTGTCAAGTTCTTACATACTCCTCATGGAAATGAACCGCATATCTGAATTCCTGGGCCAATTGGGCTGGCCGCAGCAAGCCATGACAGATGCGGTCCTAACAGCCGAATATAAAGGGGCTTTTGGAATCACAAAAGTTCTATTTCATGCTCACGAGGCAGGCCTACGTATTGCGATTAACCCTGTTTTGGAGAAATCCGAACAAAGCGGTTGGAGCCGATCTGTGAATAAACTCATCGCATCTCTAGACCGAGAAAGTCATGGCGTTCGTATAGGCTTTGACAAAGCAGGCGATATTTATGTCAAAGTGGATTTGCCAGAACAAGAGCTGAATTTTGAGCAATTTGTTTATGTTTTGCTCAATGTTTGTCAAATTTCGGAACAGCTCACAGTGCCTGTTTTGCAGGCACAAGCGTATGACAGAAAAATCGCTGTTGCCTAATGTCCTACGCTTTCTAAATAGCGTTCACAATCAATCGCAGCCTGACAGCCAGAACCAGCAGCAGTGATAGCCTGACGATAGACAGCATCTTGCAAATCCCCGCAAGCAAAAACGCCTTCTATTTCTGTTTTGGCACTTTGACCCAAGGTTTTGACATAACCTGTTGGATTTAAGCTTAATTGGCCTTCTAACAGAGAACTATTAGGCTGGTGACCTATGGCCACAAACAGGCCTTGAATAGACAGTGTTTTATTTTTAAGGCGAACTCCGCTTAACTGGTTGTTCTCTACTAAGATTTCTTGAACGGCTTCTTCCAGTTCAAACTTGATTTTGGGGTTATCTTGAGCTCTTTGGACCATGATTTTGCTGGCTCTGAAATCCGAACGCCTGTGAATTAAAGTCACTGATTTTGCAAAACGGGTTAGAAATTGGGCTTCTTCAAATGCTGTATCTCCCCCTCCAACCACAGCAACATCAACGTTTCTATAAAATGCTCCATCGCAGGTTGCGCACGCCGAAACACCGGCTCCACGTGCCATCAGTTCTTTCTCAAGAGGAAGCCCCAAAAGCTTCGCATTGGCTCCCATAGCCAAAATAACAGTCTGAGTTCGGATTCTATCTCCGTTTTCAGAAGTTAGTTCAAAAGGCCTTTTTGAGAGATCTAAGCTGACAATGTTCTCCATGCGAGTTTCTGTCCCAAATCGAACGGCTTGTTCTTTAAACAAATTCATGAGTTCTGGACCCATGACGCCTTTAGGAAAGCCTGGATAATTTTCGACTTCAGATGTAATCATGAGTTGCCCCCCGGGCAAATTAGGGGAAGAACCTTCAAATACCAAAGGTGCAAGCGTGGCACGGGCTGCATAGAGAGCGGCTGTCCAGCCAGCAGGGCCAGAACCAATAATTACGGTGTTTCGAATTGTCATAGGTTGTCTCTTAAATTTATTTAAAAAGCTTGTCCAATCCCTAAAGTGATTAAAGTGTTATTTAGACCATGAACAGGTCCCCAAACAGGTGTAGCTGCGTCTATTCGGATGAGCAGACGGTTCCAAGGAACTGTCAGGATACGAAGGCCTAGCCCAACATCGTGTGTGGGATTAAAATCGCTTGAATTATTAAACGCATCTCCGAAATCATAAAATCCTGCCAGGCCAAATCTAAAAATCCAAAACGGCACTGAACGCGTTCTAAACTCAACATTGGCTCTTAAAAATTGATTGCCTTGATAATAGCGATAGGCAGCCCCACGTAGTCCAGCTTCTCCGCCCAACGAGAAGAAAGTATTGTTCTTATTGTTCCATAAATTTGCATAAGTTGCTCCGAGAACAAAGCGACCGACGTTTCCAATGCTAGGCAAAACAACTGCTGCGCTGATAGAAATTTGGTTGTTGATAAAAGTATCTTGAAGACGCGTTGTTAGTTGAGAGCTAACTTTTAATAAGCTGTCTTTAGCTGGCGAGGCACTGGCTCCCAGCGAGAGAGTAGGCTTGTAAAAAGTGTGATCGCTGCCCAAAATAGGATTTAGTGCTATCTGATTATTGAGAGAAACACTGGGTCCAAGCTGCACCCACTCTGTCATGATAAACGTATTATAGTCGTAGAGTGCCAAAAAGCGGTTTTGAAAAAAGCTATAACCCAAAATCAGAAAACTCTGAAGCTCGCTTATCGGTAAGACATTTTGAATGAAGCTATCAGAGACAGTTTCTAGTGGGGTGTATTGGAGTGAGCTAAATCCATAGCCAAAGCTTAAGTTTTGTTTGTTCGTCTTTCCAAAAGATCGAATGCCAACAACTTGTGGAGAGATTTGAAGCCCTCGATATTGTCTATCATAGCCCTCATATTTTCGAATTGTGTTGCCTTGAAAGTCATAAAATGGCTGGTTGTTATAATTAAACGAAGCGGTGTATCCCCAAGGAGTTTCTTCTGTGGCCAGTGGATAGGCGAGTTGCAAAGTAGTGTTGAGGCCTTCATAAGCAAAGTTACTTGGATTTAAGTAAACACCTTGTGAAAGGCTTAATTGGTTCTTGGTCGAGAAGAGACTGGGGTCTGCATAATAAGCTGAGAGGCTCATTAATTTTTGATTAAGACCAAAATTAACGCCAACAGTTTTATTATGTCCAAATAAGTTGGTTTGAGAAAACCCTAAAGAGAGTTGACCTAAAGCTACGCCTGTTGCTGAGATAGAACTGGTGCCTTGCCAGCTAAAAATATCTTTGGTGACAACTAAGAGATCGACTTCTGTTTTTGACGGGTTATCTGTTTTTTGAACAGGAAAAATTAAAGCAAACGATCGAACCAAAGGGTTTAAGAGCGCTTGTTCATTTTCAATCAGTAAATTGGGATTATAAACATCTCCAGAGTGCACCCAAAGTTGGCTGGCTAATGCAGAGTCTTTTGTCTTAAACTGCAAAAAATTGAGCCAAGAAACGAATCGGTCTGAAGTCTTAAAAGGGTCTTCTGTGTAATAATAAAAACTTCTGATTTTTTTATTTTCAGGGGCAGTATCTATTGTTAGGCCATGTTTATTGATTGCTTTTTGCAGTATTTCTTTTTCAAACAAAGATAGATTA
>JBAXMC010000115.1:0-6219 GCA_037134495.1 Myxococcaceae bacterium | reverse complement strand
GGCTTTCTCCTGCAAACATGGTGTTTGCAAAAAAGCCGCCTTCCCTTCGCGTGACAGTTTGGGGAAGAACGGCAGCCTGGAGAGGCCGAAAAAATAAATACTTTCTCGGCCTCACAAAGTCAACAAAAGTTGAGCTGGAGAGTTATGTCTAAAAGAGCCGAGAAAATTTTTGATTACCTAAAGAATCTTTCAAATGGAGACCTCACCCCTAGCCCCTCTCCACCAAGTGGAGAGGTCTTAACTCCGGCCGCACAACATCAACTCAAACTCTATGGCAGAACCTTTCGTGAAATGTTCAGAATGTTCGACGGTCGTTCTGAGAGGCCGACATTCGAAAGTTGTTTTACACAAATAGCCGGAGGCACTTACTATTGACCAAATTACAAAGTTAACTTTGAAAAGTCGGCTACATGAGCAGCTTTATGCTGAACTTCGGCCAGTAAATTTAAGCGCGCTTGTCGAAGTTCCAAGTCGTCTGTCATGACCATGACTTCTGCAAAAAACGTGTCTAATAGAGGCTTTAGATTGGCTAACTGGCTTAGCATGTGAGCAAAGTCTTCGCTGACTTGTATGCTGCCTACTGCTTTTAGAAGCGCTATCTCGCTAGGTTCTTTGAGTGTTCCACCTTGAGAGGTGGGATTTTTCGCAACAATATTGCTGACGCGTTTGAAAACAGCTGACACGGCTGCGTAATCAAATTTCTCGAGTGCCCCAATGCGTGCTTGCCAAGCACAGAGGTCATAGTTGGCTGCTGTTTGTGTTGCTTCGACAACTAATACCGGCGTACTTTCTAGAAACACGCCTTTTGCGCGGGTCATCACAAAATCCAAGACTTCAGCGTTAGAAATTAAATCTTGTAGGTTAAGTTTGAATTTTTTATCGAGAATAATGCGTGTGAGACCGATAGCGGCTCTGCGAAGCCCGTAAGGGTCTGCGCTGCCTTTAGGCAATTTACGATAAGTCAATGTATGTAGACGATCGGCTAGACTTAAGAGAGCGCTGATTTTTGTACTAGGTGTTTTATCGCCAGAAAATCTTGGCCAATATTGTTCTCTCAGTGCTTGAACAACTTCAGCATTCTCGCCGTTTTTATGAGCATAAATACTGCCCATGATACCCTGTAATTCAGGGAATTGTCCAACGACGCCTGTATTTAAGTCTGCTTTACACAAATAGGCTGCACGCTTCAAATTTGGATTGTTATCGAGTTTGAGTGCCCAATCGATTAATTTTTGTGGTGGCTCAGTGATAAAATCAGTGAGTTTCTTTTTTAAATCTTCTTCGTAATAAAACGCACCGTCTGCAAATCTGGCTTTCAGCACGCGAGCATTTCCAGCTGCGAGTTGTTTCTCTGCAATCGGTTGTGCGCCAGCAACGATGATAAAATACGGCAACAAGTTTTGGTTTGAATCTAAAATAGAAAAATATTTTTGGTGCTCTCGCATCTCGCAAATTAAAATTTCTTGCGGAATTTTTAAGTAATCAGCATCGAAATTACCCAAAATTGGCCAAGGATACTCGACTAAATTGGCAACAGTGTTTAATAACTCTGCGTCTTCGTTTAAATGCCCGCCGACAGATTTGGCTAGTTCATGAGCTTTTTCTAAAATCAAAGCTTTGCGTTTTTCGCGGTCAAAAATAACGTTGTTTTGTTTTAGAAAATCAAAATAAGTTTCCTGAGTAACTGTCTGAAAATCAGGCGACATAAATCGATGCCCGCAAGTTTTGTTAGAGCTCGTAACCCCGGCAATCTCAAACGGCACAACCTGGTTATCTAACAAGCAAAGTAGCCACCTAATAGGTCTGGCGAAACGTGTTTTTGATTTTTCCCACCGCATGGTTTTTGCAAACGGAATTTGCAAAATTAATTTGGGTAATAATTCTGACAAAACAGCAAGGGCAGGGCGGCCTTTTTCATGAATCTTGGCTGCTAAGACAGTACCTTTGTCGCTGGTTTTTTGATAAGCGCTTTCGGGGCTAATATTTCGAGCCTTTAAAAACCCTAGACCGGCTGGTGTAAGTTGACCTGTAGCATTAAAAGCAATCTCGACTTTGGGTCCTAAGACTTCTGAATCTAGATCTTTTTGGGAAGCACTTAGGTTTAAAACCAAAAGCAAAAGTCTACGGGGAGTTCCAAAAGATTCGATGGCTTCAAAATCTAGCCTGGCTGATTTAAGTTCTTCAGAAAGTTGCTTGGGCAAAAATTCTGTTGCCACTTGTATGGCAGAAGCAGGAAGCTCTTCGCAGCCGATTTCTAAAATAAGATTCATGATGCAGCACTCACAAGCATGGGGAAGCCTAACTCTTGGCGGGACTCTAAATAACTGCTCGCACACTGTTTTGCTAAGTCGCGTATCTGACCAATATACAAAGGCCTGTCTATGGCTTGAACGGCGCCTCTGGCATCTAGAAGATTGAACAGGTGGCTGCACTTAAGGGCATACTCGTAAGCTGGTAAAACCAGCTTCTGTTCGAGTAAGACTTTCGCCTGGGCCTCATAATCTTTGAAGTGCCGAGCAAGCATTTCGATATTGGCGTGTGTAAAATTATGATGTGACCATTCAAACTCATCTTGTTTGTGAATATCGCCGTACGTGACTTTTTGACCCGAAGGCAAAATAGCCCAAACCAAGTCATAGAGGTTATCAACATCTTGCACATACATAGCGAGTCGCTCGAGTCCGTAAGTAAGTTCGCAGGCAACTTCGTCAAGTTCGAGACCGCCGCATTGTTGGAAATAAGTAAACTGCGTGACTTCCATGCCTTGAGCCCAAACTTCCCAGCCAAGACCCGCTGCGCCTAACCCTGGGTGTTCCCAATCGTCTTCGACAAATCGAATATCATGTTCAATGGGGTCTAATCCAATAGCGCGCAGAGACTCTAAATAAAGCTCTTGTGGATTGTTCGGCGCTGGTTTTAAGATAACTTGAAATTGATAGTAGTGTTGTAGCCTGTTGGGATTTTCGCCGTAACGACCATCGGTAGGTCGTCTGCAAGACTCGACATAGGCAACGTTCCAAGGCTCGGGCCCTAAAACTCGTAAAAAAGTATGTTTGTTGAGTGTTCCAGCGCCGACTTCGACGTCTGTGGGCTGTGCAATAATGCAGCCTTTATCGGACCAAAACTGTTGGAGCCGGAGGATGACTTCTTGAAATGTCTGGGCTTTTGACATGAGGCCTCTATTGTTTCTTGAGATAAGGATTAATCCAGAAGCTTAAGTTTTGGCGAATGCGATTTAATCTTGAAATATGGATTTCTCCAATCGAACCAGAAAACAAACTTTGTTCTTGAATGGCAAGACGACCTAGTTGATGGAGATCTGTTTGTGGAAATGCAAACAAAACAAT
The DNA here is from genome assembly GCA_037134495.1 of Myxococcaceae bacterium. Lineage (GTDB taxonomy): Bacteria > Myxococcota > UBA727 > UBA727 > JABDBI01 > AER2-1. The sequence goes on along the minus strand of JBAXMC010000115.1, from coordinate 2,872 downwards.
TTGACCTGAGCGGACCATCAGAAGAATTCCTTAATATCTTTTTCAGAATATTCGATTTCATCTTCTCCCATATCTTTCATGGCATTTTGTAAAGAAATTTGAAGAGATTCTTTTCGTTCAGATTCTACTGCTTGACTTAGTCGTTTAGCTTCAAGGTATTGCACAAAATCAAGAACTTCTGCCTGCAAATTGTCTGGGAGGTGCTCTACGTGTTCTGATATTAAATCAGCTACTTTGTGCGCTTTCATTGGGCTCCTTGAAATGTCTGGGCTTTTGACATAGGTTACTTGCTATCATGAAACTGCTTATATTTCTATCTCTTATCACGGGGATTGCTTTTGCCGAACCTGAAGTGAAAATCAGTCTAACGGCTGCAGCTGCACGCTTAGTGGTGGGTGGAAATAGCGTCGAAGCGAACAAATCTGGTATTATTTTAAACGGCAAACAAACAGGACTCTTTGCGCTTCAAATCAAAGGCGATTTGCTTGAGTTTGATTCTCGGAAATTTCGAAACGCCATAGAAGTAAAGCTTAACTCTGACAAGCTCACTCTGATTCATGCCTTACCTATGGAATCCTATATTACAGGCGTTATTTCTAGCGAACTCCCAAGTTCTTGGCCGCTGGAAGTTTTAAAAGCTCAAGCCATTGCAGCAAGAACTTACGCTATTTGGCAGATGTATAAAAAAGAGCATCTGGAATCTACCGTCATGGACCAAGTTTATCATGGCGTGCAACGTGAACATAAATTGGCACAGCAAGCGGTCACAGAAACAGCAGGCAAAGTTTTGACGTATGATTCTAAACCCGCACATACTTACTTTCATGCGGCTTGTGGAGGTCACACGGCTAGCGCAGAAGAAGCCTTCGGTAGTAAAGAGCCTTATTTGCAAGGCGTTGCCTGTTCTTATTGCCACGGCTCGCCTACATATCGTTGGTCTTATGTACTTTCTCGGAGTGAATTAGATAAAAAACTTGGAGCGAAAATAAAGAGTTTGGAGCCTGTCGGAGAAACTAACTCGGGACGTGTTAAAAACTTTCGATTTGAAAGCAAGCCAAAGCTAGCTGATATGAAAGCCACAGATTTTAGAAAAACGCTGGGTTATAATAATTTTAGATCGACGCTGGTCACTAAGAACTCTCTGGGCTTTAGCAAGGCTGAGTTCTCAGGCCGAGGTCACGGGCATGGTGTGGGGATGTGCCAATGGGGGGCTTTAGCTATGGCGAAAAAGGGCGCAACAGCAGAAGAAATTTTAAGCTTTTATTATCCTGGTACAGAGATGAGAAAGTTTTATTGAGTAAAACTCTCGATTCCATTCAGAACCATTTCAACGGCAATCATGAGGCACACAAGCCCCATGATTTGTTCTAAAACTTTGATGCCAGTTTCACCTAATATCTTCGAGAGTTTTGGTGTGAGAATGAGAATAATAGCAGATGCAAGCCAGGCTGTAAAAATAGCACTTAAAATAACATAAGCGGGGAGTTTAGTGTTGTGAGAATAAAGAACAATGGTTGCTAGACAAGAGGGCCCGGCGATGAGTGGCGTTGCAATGGGTACTAAGAATGGCTCCTGTGAGCTGCTTGTTGAGATAGGAGAGTCTGTGGGAAATAAAAGTCCTAAAGCAAAAAATAGAAAGATAATTCCGCCCGTTAGTTGAATGGTTGCTTGAGAGACGCCCAGTGCGTTTAAAAAAACAGAACCACAGGCGAAGAAAAACAGCATGATAATCAAGGCAAAAAAAGTTTCTCGGCGTAAAATCTGTGTTTGTTTTTTGTGGTCAAAATGTTTGATCATGGGAGCTAGAATGCCCACCAGTCCAAAAGAATCTAGGATGACAAACAAAGGCAAAGCTAACGAAAGTATTAAAGAGACTGTTTCCATAAAAAAATCCTGAGGCCTTTGAGGAACATTTCGACAGCCAACATGGTGAGTAATAAGCCCATGAGTCTTTCTAGGGCGCTTAAAACTTTGAGATTTATTTTATGACGGAATTCCCAGCAAACCCATAAAAGTGAAACAGAAGCGAGCCAGGCGAGCAAGATAGCTGATAAAACTTCGTAAGACCTGGTTTCGGTGCTGGCATAGAACATGACGACAGCTAAGATAGAAGGTCCCGCGATCATGGGGATGGCCATGGGGACAATAAAAGGCTCTCCAACGGGTGTTTTATAGGGACGTGTTTCAGTGGGGAAGACCATTTTGATGGCGATTAAGAATAACACTAAACCGCCGGAGATCCGGATGGTCCCTGGGCTTACTTGTAAGCCATTGATGAGGTAGACCCCAAAATAATGGAACAAGACCAAAAGTCCCAAAGCAAATGCCATTTCTCGAAATAAAATAAATCGTTGTCGTCTTTTGGAAACATTTTGCAAGAAATCATTAAAATCAGCGATATGCCCCACAGAGTCTAAAATCAGAAAAAAAGTCAGGGTCATTGAAAAAAGTGACATAACTCTCTTGTGTACCAAATAAAAGGGCGCTACTCAAGCAAACCAATGGGGTCATAGCTCAGCTGGGAGAGCGCTTGGATGGCATTCAAGAGGTCGGCGGTTCGATCCCGCCTGACTCCACCACCCTTCGCGCACGAGCTTATAGCGTAGGTAGGCTGTAACTGTTGTTGGCTATGGAACACATGTGGTTCAAACGATCAGATTCAGGCACTGTGCTCCACTGCGTGATTGCCTATTTGTCCAAATATTTTAAAATACCCAAAAGTAACTTTGATGAACTGAATTGTGAAATATTTTGTTTCAAGCGGAAACTCTGTTTGTCTGGAGTTACCGTTTAGCCAAGAAAAGTCAGATTCTGCTAAAACTGCAAAGCTTATTAAAAAACATAAAGTTAATTTTTTCATCTTACTTAACAG
>JBAXMC010000114.1:0-6256 GCA_037134495.1 Myxococcaceae bacterium | reverse complement strand
TTGGTGTTACCTGTAGAAGCACATGCAACTGCTCTTTGGCCTAGGCGTTTAGCTTGAGTGACAGCCACGGTCATACCCCGATCTTTAAATGACCCTGTGGGATTCTCTCCCTCATGCTTAAAAAATAATTTGTGAACACCTGCCCAGCTTGAAAGCTTTGGATGTTCGTAAATACGTGTAAAACCTTCTGGGTGACTCACGATATCAGAATCAGGCACCGGCAAGACATAGTCTTTGAAACGCCAAACACCAGACTTCACCCCTAACCCCTCTCCACCCTGTAGAGAGGGGAATTTAGAATGCTTGATCTCGATAAGACCACTGCAATCGCAACGATAAATAATTTTATCTAAATCATAGCGTTGATGACAAGAAATACAGCTTTGAAAACTTAACATAAACGAATCCCCTGTTTTGAAACTTGTGTACAGCGACCCTTATTCTGCTCAGCAAAGTTTCTGGCCAACTCAAAATCTCCAAAAAGAGCAAATACCGTTGGACCAGCGCCACTGATAGAACACCCTAAAGCACCTGAATCCAGAGCTCTTTTTTTAAGTTCCATAAAACCAGGCATTAAAAGGGCTCGTCTGGGTTCTGCATACGGGTCTCGTAAAGTTTGTGAAATCGCTTTCAAGTCACCCTGTTGCCAAGCACATACCAAGCCACAGCTTAAGCCCATCTGCAAAACCCAATCTTCTTGTGACAACTCTTTGGGTAAGACAGAACGAGCTTTCTTGGTTTCAAGGCGATTTTTTGGAATCACAACAACGACCCATAATTCACAGCCTTGAGAGACTGGTAGGATAAAATCTTTCGAAGCAATGGTGAGACCGCCATAATAAGCCGGTGCAATATTGTCGTAATGAGTCTCAAATTCGTAAGCGACTGGCAGGCAAGCACGAGTAGAACTTAACAATTGCGCTACGCCATAAGCACCGGCTAAACAAGCTGCTGCACTTGAACCGAGGCCTCCACCAACAGGTAACTCTTGATGAGCTCGAATCGCAAAATTAAGCTTCTCGTGACCTAAAGCTTCAGCCATTCTATGCGCCGCCAAGAAAACAAGATTTTTTTCTGGCTCTCTCGGAAAAAACTCTGCATCAACACCTGTTACACCGAGAATTTGGCTCTTTTCTTCACAAAGAGCCATCTCATAGGTATTACCAAGACCTTCGATAGCTAGACCCAAGACATCAAATCCAGGACCCACATTGCCTATCGTCGCTGGAACATAGATTTTAACTGATTTCATGAGCTCTCACCGCCAAGGCAACAATATCGTTTAAGACACCTGCAGCTGTCACACCAGCTCCAGCACCTGGCCCTGTCACCACCAATGGACTCTCTAAATAACGATGGGTCATCATGCTAACTTGATTTGTTGTTCCAACCAAATAATAAAACAGCGATTCAGGACCTACTTCTTGTAAACCCACACGAATGAGTTCGCCAGGAATCACCTGAGCAACATATCTGAGGCGTTTTCCTACTTGATGCGCTTTTTTGACTCGAGTACTCATCTCTTCATCACTGATACCCACCAACGATTCTGTTTGGATTTCTGAAAGTTCAGCATTAAGACCGAGTTCTCGAGCTAAAATAAGTGCTTTTCTAGCGACGTCTTTCCCACACAAATCATCATTGGGATCAGGCTCTGTAAGCCCTAAACTTTGAGCTTGCTTAACAGCTTTAGACAAATAAATATCAGAATCTAGTGCACTCATCAGATAACCTAGTGTCCCTGAAAAACAACCTTCGATCTTAATCGGCGCATCTCCTGCTTGTTTTAATTTGGCTATCGTATCAATAATCGGCAAACCAGCCCCAACAGTCGCTTCATAACGAATCTGGCATCCCTGTTTCTTAGCCATTTCAAATAACGCAAGATATTCAGCATAAGGCCCAGTGAGAGGCTTTTTATTTGCCAAGACAATATCGAGCTTGTTTCGAAGAGCATGCAGTAAAAATTGATGTGTTTCAGAAGCTGTTAGATCAACACAAATTCCACGCGAAACTAAAAGTTTATCGAATTTGATAGGCTCAGAAGAATTAACAATAAGCTCTCCAAGACGCTTTTGCTCTATCAACGCCAATAAATCTTGTGAATTTGCAATCGACTCAAAAACACGAGAGCCTTTAGAATCAGAAAGGGCTTTAATGCCAATAGAGACACCAAATTGTTCTCTTAGATAATCTCGCTGTGAAACTAACTGTTGGGTCAAAGCCTGAGCAATTTGACCAAATCCGTTTAAGACCACTTGAACTTCGTTAGGTGTCTCACTGCCAAAAAATTCATGATGCAAAGTTTGAATCGCAAGAGGCACTTTTGATTCGTCAATCACCATCGAAATATTAAACTCAGAAGACCCCTGAGCAATAGCGATAACGTTTAAGTCTGCTTGCCTAAACGCTCCAAAAACTTGAGCAGATAAGCCTTTATGACCTTTCATGCCCATACCAACAACAGCAGCAATAGCAATATTTGGAACTGCCCCAATACGTTCAATGAGCTGATTCTTGAGTTCAAATTCAAATTCTATTTTTAATGCTTCCAATGCACGGTTTTGCTCTAAAGCAGGAATCGTGAAACAAATCGACGCTTCGCTAGAAGCCTGCGAGATAAGACTCACAGAAATGGCCGCTTCACTCATAGCCTTAAACGTTCTCATCGCAACACCTGGGACACCCATCATCCCACAGCCTTCAACAGAGACTAAAGACTGCCCCGTAATCGCCGTCAACGCTCGAACAGGGAGTCTGCTTGTAGATACTTCTTGTGATATCTTAGTACCTGGCATTTCAGGCTTAAACGTATTTTTTAAATACAGCGGAATCTTAAGTTTTATGAGCGGGATAATCGATCTAGGGTGTAAGATTTTCGCACCATAAAAAGAGAGCTCTGCCGCTTCTTGATAAGAAAGCTCTGGAATCATCTGAGCTTTGGGAACATATTTAGGGTCAGCTGTCAGCAAGCCATCTACTTCTTTATACAGTGTTACTTTTTGAGCGAGAAGCGAAGCCCCTAAAATCGTTGCTGTATAGTCAGACCCTCCTCGTCCCAACGTAACTACTTTGTTATCTGCATCAGCTCCAATAAAGCCTGGCATGATCGGCAGTTTCCCTGCATCCAAAAGAGGCTTGATTAATTTCTGAGCTTGAGATTCACACAATTCAGCGTCATGTATCAGACCTGTAGGACCTTTTTTGACCTTTATAACTTCTGGTGCGTCAATATAAACAGCTGGAAGGCCTCTCTTTTTGAGTAAAGCTGTCACTAATTGAGCCATGATGCGTTCACCTTGAGAAACTTCTAGGCGCGTCATCGAAACATCCAGTAAAGCTTCAAACTCAGAGCCCAATTCTAATTCACGTGCTGCTTGTAAGTGACGTTTTAAGAATACGTCACTCTGGATGGGAGTCTGCAACAACAAATCGGTGATCCCGCCCATGGCAGAAACCACCACGACTAAACCAGGAGGTGTCTGCTGAATAATATCGCAGGCTTTTGCGATATAACGCGATTCGTTTAACGACGATCCACCAAATTTTGCGATCTGAATTTGCATTCAGAAAGCTTACAACAAAACCTATAGGCTCCGCATAGCAAAAAGTGTGTCATCGATGTCTTTTTCGGTATGAGCCGCGCTCACAAAGCCCGCTTCAAAAGCACTGGGAGCAAAATAATGCCCTTTTTCTAACATTTTATGAAAAAATTCTCCATAGCGCTTCGAATCAACTAAATTTTTGGCTTCTTCGTAATTAGAAATCGAGCCTGGTTCTTTCAAAAAATACACACCAAACATTGTCCCGATTTGGCTGACTTGAACAGGGATATTTTTTTGCTGAGCAATTTCAGTGATTCCTGCTGTAAGTTGTTTACACCGCGCAGCGGCCTGCTCAAAGACGCCTGGTTTTAACAACTCTCGAAGTGTTGCGAGTCCAGCAGCCATACCCAACGGATTCCCAGAAAGCGTACCCGCTTGATACATAGGTCCCAGCGGCGCAACTTGTTCCATAATCACTCGCTTACCGCCATAAGCAGCAACAGGTAAACCACCGCCGATCACTTTACCTAAACAGGTAATATCTGCATCGACATTAAAATAGCTTTGTGCTCCTGGCATAGCAGCGCGAAACCCTGTCATGACCTCGTCTATAATCAACAAAGCGTCGTGTTGTTCACAGAGTGATTTCAGACCTGGCAGAAATTCTGGTTTTGGTAAAACCAAGCCAATATTGCCTGCTACTGGCTCGACAATAATACCCGCGATTTGACCTGGATAAGCCTCAAACAAATTTTTGACAGCTTCAAGATTATTATATTGAGCAATTAAAGTATCTTCTACAGAGTGTTCTGTCACACCTGCTGAACTACTCATTGAAAGTGTTGCGAGACCGCTACCAGCTTGAGCTAATAGCATATCAGCATGACCATGATAGTTTCCTGAGAATTTAATTATTTTGTCTCGCTTGGTATAAGCACGAGCGAGCCTGATCGCACTCATCGTCGCTTCTGTACCACTGCTCACAAAACGAATCATATCTATAGATTTGACTTGCGAAGTAATTAATTCAGCCAAATCGATTTCAAGCTCTGTCGGTGCTCCGAAACTCGTGCCATTCCTAGCAACCTGAAAAATAGATTCTATCACGCTGGGATAAGCATGACCCAAAACCAGAGGCCCCCAAGAAAGAACATAATCAGTGTAGCGTTTATCTTCGGCATCAAACACATGACAGCCAGAACCACGTTTCATAAAAACAGGAGTTCCTTCAACGCCTTTAAAAGCTCTGACAGGGCTGTTCACACCACCTGGCATGAGATGACAAGCTTTTACATAAAGTTCACGGTTGTTCATAGTAGACGTCATTCCAGAATTTTAATTCATAGTTCGTTGAATTAAAATAGGTATCGAGCATTTCTTCGAATTCTTCTGAGGTCACATTTTCAGCCACTCGATTTAAAAACCCTTCTAATACCAAGGTGTGATTCTGAAAACCAGGTTTAGCATACGAGTCAATCCACTCTTGATAAGGGTTACTGGGGACTGTATTTTTTTTAAGCCACTCCGCGACGTGGGCATAAACAACATAACAAGGAGCAATGGACGCTAAGCCTTTTCCAAAAGACTTTTTTGCACACTCTAGTTCAAAAAGAGAATACGCTTCACACGAAGGACACGGCTGAACATCTTCAGGAAATGCACCGTTCCATTCTTGTGTAGAACCATAAGCACCTCTTAAAAAAAACTCTCTTTCGGCATAATTCTGCGTTTTAAACGCTAAAAGCGATAAAGGATGCGCATATTTCCAACTGTAAATATTGTCTTGCACAGCATAGGTTTGAAATATTTTTTCAGAAAGCGTTCCATTTCCAAGTTTCAGCAAAAAAGGGTGCTTTAAGATTTTACCGATAATTGCACTTGTTCTGTTTTTCGCTTCACCCATAAACTCAGCCGAAAAAGCAGTGAAAGCAGTGAAGACGAGTAGTAAAACAAGTGTTTTTTTCATTTTTGTTCCCAGGTCGACTCTTTGTAGGCGCTATTCCAGAAATACCACTCATACTCAGTAGAACGGAGATAAGTTTCTAACATTTCTGATTCTTCAGCTTTGGTTACGTTTGAAGCGATCTCGTTTATAAAATTTTCAAGTTCCATCACATGAGTGCCATAGTGAGGACTTGAATTACCCTCAATCCACTCTTGATACGGATTATTAGGAACTGAAATCTGCTTGAGCCAATTTCCAATCGTCCAATAAACAACATAACAAGGTGCAATAGAAGCTAGACCTTGCGCAAAAGAACGATCAACAGATACCTCCTCAAAATCTGAGTAGCCTGAACAATCCTTGCACTGTTTAGAGATAAGCGGAGGAGGACCTTCCCAGTAAGCTGTTGTATCATTGGCCGCAGTAATTAAAAACTTTTTCAAATCAACACGAGGAGCTTTTCTGGCTAGCCCTAATAAGCTATTTGCATATCGCCAATCATATATTTTATCTTGCTTAGAATAATAATCAAATCTTGACTTTGACAAAGTTCCATTCGCGATTTCAAGCAAAAATGGATGCGCTTTAATAGCCTCCATCACACCCAATGTCGCGTTTTTCGCTTGATCCATGAAACCCACTTGCGCATGAAGAGACAGGGTTAACAAAAACAATAAAACCAATATTTTTTTCATAAAATTCTCCAATTGTGACAAACAGGACCAGCGCCATGCCCCACCGAGACATTAGTTCCCAAATTCAAAGC
>JBAXMC010000113.1:0-6301 GCA_037134495.1 Myxococcaceae bacterium | reverse complement strand
TCTTCTGTTTCTGATGTTTCACCTGATAAATCCGAAGCCAATGTCGTGCCTCCTGAACCAGGAAACAGCAGTTTTAGATCCGATCCAGAATCACCGTTAGGTTCAGAAGGAATTATCAATGGTAGTTTTTCTGCCTCTTCTTTTTCATCCAAAGAACTGTCTAAGACCCCTGCGCAAAAACTCTTACAAGAAGAACATCTTTTAAAAAGACTCGAGAAAGAAGAAGAACTTCGAAAATTATATGAATTTCAAGAAACAAGTATTTTACCGACTCGCACGACAGATTCCCCGGAAACCTTTGCTAAGAGTAAATATCAGCTAGGACAATTTTTTCATCAATATGAGCAAATGCGTAGAGCAGATCCAAGAATACTTGAAGCAAAAGAAATAGCGCGAAAAAATAAAATAAAAGAAAAATTTCGCCGAATAATTCGCAATGTCGTAGATATCAAAAAAGCAGCAAAACAGCTTGAGAGTTCTCCTCTTGTTCAAGCAGCAAAATCACATCAATCAAGCATAGCAAACCTTGGAGACTTGCTAGGTGGAATTCCAGAAGAGATCCAGGGACAACAGCAGAGTCTACTCAACAGCTTACCTAAATACCTCAGAGGTGATTCCGATTCTTGGAAGCCCATAGATGTTTCAAAAGGTTTATTCAGAAGCTTTCTGAGCTGGTTTAGAGAAACTGAAACTGCTGATAAGAAAGCTGTGCGAGAAGCATCTGAAGCACTTTTAAACGAAGCTCAAACAACAGGTTATGAGCTTAGAGAAATTCGAATCGATTCAGAAATTTTGGGTGCATTCGAATCTAATGAAACTGAGCTCAACAACGAACTTGGAAAACTAAACAATTCCAAAGAAAAGCTCGCGCTTTATATTGAAAAATTAAATGACGCAAAAACAGCATTAGAACAGCTTGAAAACAACCAAGAAGCAACTGCTCTTATAATCCAAATTCAGACAGAAATAAAGAGTGCCACAGCACAACAAGAACAGATAGAAGCTTACATTTTGAAAGAAAGCGCTAAAGAATTTAAAAACCTTCGTTTAAAAGCCAGAATAAACGCGAACCCAGAAGAACTCAGAACTCGACTCAGCGCTGCTATTGACACTCGTATTGGATACCTAAAACAACAAGCGTCAAAATCAAAAGTTGAACAGCCCAACAACGAAGCTCTATTCCACCAAGCAGTTTCTGATATCTATTTGGAATTTGTTGAACACAAAAATGCAACCGATTTTATTACTCGCTTCACCAGAGCCGTTCAGGTAATAGCCAATCAACGCAGAGAAAAAACTCCGCTACTTGAATCCAACTCTCTCCCTCTTGATAAACACTGGAGCGATACAAAACATTGGGATCGGAAAATACGAGCAGACTCTAATTATGATGCTAAAATTACACAAATAAACACTAAAAAATTAGAAATACCTGGCCGAGACAATGCAGCGATTGCTGAAATCAATAAATTGCAACAGTCGATGTCTTCGATTGCAGAACAGCTCGCAGTCAATGAGGATATTCGAACTAGTCTCGAAAATAGACTTGCAGACAAAAAATATGAACTCTCTGTTTTTCAAGAACACGAGCATTTTGTCGATTCTTTAAGTGAGTTACAACAACAATACATTGAACAGGCTAAAACTCATCCATTAACAGATCAGCAAATAAAAATTCAAAGATTGCTCGGCCAAGAAACTCTTTCTGCGAATGAAACCAACGAACTTTTTGAGCTAATTGGAAAAGAACCTAAACCCCAAGAAACAGTTATCTCCGCAATCTTAATCTATCGTGACAGCATTGGCGGAAAAGCTTTGGAAGTACTTCACATTGAGCAACAACTTAGCTTACTAAACCAGCTTGGAGCCATACATCTTCAGGAGCGCGAACAAGCATTTCGTCAACTTTATCGCTTCCGACAAGAGAGATTGGGTTTAGAAATCGAAACCAACAATCTGAGGACTCGCTGGTTAGCTCTACAGCGACAGGAAATTAAATTTAAATTAGAGACTTTAGGCAAGGTGAAGAAAAAAACAGATGAAAACACAAATGAGCTGCAAAATCTAGAATTAAAACTTGGTCAACTGAATGATGAACAAAACAAACTGAATCTTCATTACCGAAAAGCACTTCTAGAACTCCAAAAACTTGCGAACTCAGAAAACCAGCGCAGAGAAGATAGTACGAAGCATTTGGAAACCCAATCTATTTGGGAAATTGTCAAAAACTTTCTCGTTCCAGACAAGATAGACCTAAATGAAGAATTTCAACAGATTGCCAGCACTCGTCAACTCGCATTGAACGGGCTTGAAACTATTGTTGAGGCAGTAAAGAGCGTATCAACTACCTTCATGGGTGCTCTTCGTGAGTTACCAGACTTAAAAGCTGAAGCAGTAATGGCCAGCACGCCCAAGAATCTAGAAGATTTCGCTAAGATAATAAAAAAACTAGATGATTGGGTTTCTGCTCACCCTTTAGAAGCTCAACGTTTCGCAGGAAATTTGCAGCATACTTATGATATTCTGAAACAAAAAGGATTCCCTGTAACGGTTATGAACCGTGCCAGCACTGAAAATATTGCCAAAAGCTGGATTCAAGGTTCCAGAGAGCATATTGCCGCTGCTTCTGAAACAGATGTCATGCCACCTGAATTACTGGGTTTGCTCTATATGGCAGATTGGTTACCTGCGGCTACACAAATGTCTCAAGCTTTACTTGGAAACACTGCCGCTGGCAGTACAGCATTCTGGGTAGGTTCTCTGCTCGGTGGACCCATTTTCGGAGCTGCTGCAGCTTTAGGTGCGGGTTATTTACAAGCAAGTTCCGAACAAGGAGCTGCTAAAGCAATTGCAAGAAACACGGAAGCTGAAATGACCATCAATGCTCTCATTACCGGAGTCAATGCAGAGGGGAGCATTAAACAAAAATCTGAAGCCTTCGTACAATCTATACTCTTACGAAAAACTGCTGAAGCCGCTGGAACTCTAAAAGAAGACATGCGAGCCAAAGGGGTGCTAGGCGGCATTAAACGATTTTTCAATGAACGTGCTACATTCGTGAAAGAAGGTGTAAAACAACTTTGGAACGGAAGTAAAACAGATAAAGCCTCTGCTGTCGCCGGCATCGCTGTTGCAGCATTCCTCGGCGGTGTAACAGCTGCTGGAGTAGTTGTCGCCTGGCCTATTATTGTAGGAGCAGCAGCAGCAGGCGCAATCGTTGGAGGAATAATTTTGCTCGCCAAATATGCACTGTTCCCATCAGCAGACATAGCAGAAAGAGAAAGAAGAAAAATGACAGATCTACGAATGCAAGAGACTGAACGAGACCTTAATAATGCCCTCCGGACAATTGAAACTGAACATCCTGACCTCGATGAAAAACTAAAAAAACACGGGATCGATAAGAAAATTCTTTTAGAGAATGTTAAGAAAGAATTAAAAAAACAAGATCTTACCGCTGCTAAGGTTTCGAAAGAATTCAGAGAAAAACTCATCACCGAGGCACAATTATCCCCTGCCGGAGCCTCTTTGAATAAAGATCCTCTCTATTGGAATGCTCAAGCTGACATTTTAGAAAAAGTTATGGAAGCCGAATTCCTTGGAACTGCCCCCTAATCGTAATCAAGCCTCTTCCGCAGCTACCGGCACGAATCTTCTATGTGAATCATCTACCACATACGCAAGATTCAAGATGAAACCCAAAAAACCAACAACCCCCAAAGGCACACCCCACATTGAAAGCCCAATTTTCAGGTACATAAATGGGTTTCGCCAGTTCATCCTGCATGAAGATAGTTGATGGCGTGAGCGTCAGACGAAGCTGCAAGAAAGATCAAAAAGAAAATCATTTTTACCTGTTTCATATCTAGAAATGATATTCCTGAAGATTGAACACAACACAAGCCTGAAGAACGCCAACAATAACAACTTGTAACGAGTGAGACGTTTGTGCTATGTGTCCGTCATGAATCCTGTTATCGAATCAACCAAATTAGCAACAGAACAGAACTTAAAATCAGTCAAACATGGTTCGAGCATTTTACTTGACTATTTCAACCTAAATAACTTTTATTACTACAAGATTACAGAATCTGGAGATTTCTTCTTGTTTGATGATAATCTGGGGGTTCTGGATTTTCTTGATTCTCAGGAATTTATTTTTAAGCATCGATATTATTGTCATCCAAAATATCATCGAAGCGGTTGTAAAATCGAAAAAACGAGCAGCAATCCTCTTCTGGTTGGGCTGGAGACAACGCAGAAGTTTTTCTTGGAAGCTAAATTTAATCTTTCGGTGAGCATTGTTGAAAAAACAGATGGCGCTGTTGAAGAATTTGGCTTTCATTCTGCTCAAACAACAGAAGACCAATCTAATTTTGTGTTTAATCACATTGATGAAATCAAGCTATTTGCTCAATGGTTTCTTAAAAACAACACTCAATTGGTCTCTTTCCTAAACGAGAGCAAAACCAATTTGCCTCGATTAATAGGTGATGTTTTTTACTCAAACAGAATACAAGAGGCTGATTCCATTCACTTCAGAAGAGAATCTTTCCTAAAAGAACTAGGAATGACACAAAAACCAAACTTATCTTCTGCAGATCAAGAAGTTTTGAGGCTGACCTCACAAGGCTTTACTCCTTACCAGATTGGCAACCTATTGCATCGTTCAAAACGCACAATTGAACATCGGATTGAGTCTCTGAAACAGAAACTTGCTTGTCATTCAAAAGTTGAGTTGCTACAGAAGAGCCAAGAAATACATCGGTGGGGATGTCTGTGAAAATCAATTCGGACTCCTCTATTGTTGTTATCCATGGAGGCGAAACCTGACCTCCCGCAGAGTAAGAATTAAACATATCCATGCCCGCAGTGCTCGAATCCGAAGAAAGCACTCGTTGGACTTGAGGCAATGCTTTTTTTAGTATAAAAACAATGAACATCGAGTCTTCTATTTGCGTCTCCAACATCCCAACCAATTCCAATCCTTCTCGTACAATCAAATCGAACTGTTGAGCAATCGTGTCACGATAATCAGTATTCCAGATAAATTTATTTTTAGCATTTTTTGACTGGTTTTTTTCTGGAAAACAAGGATGTGGAATCATAAAAACTACTTTCTTTGAAGGAGCTGTCAGTGTCAGAGAATTATGCACTTCTCTGAAAATGCTTGTGAGTTCTCCTTCATTCAGCTTGGGTCGAACAGATGTGCCTAAAAAGTCTTGCATTGAAGCCCATTTCCCCAACTCAAGGACTTTCCTACTGAGTTCTTTTGATAAAGTTATCTTTGTTTGATTTGGAAGAGTCAAATCGATAGCTAAGTCAGCATCTTCTTCAACGACACTAACCTCTTGTTTAATCCATCGACGTGCTTTTTTTTTCACGATGAAAGCCATCGAAATGGGAGTTTTGGTATCTAGTTTCTTAAGTTCTTCAGGGGCAAGCGTTCGTTTCTGTTCTTCTGATAAAGTTGGCTCTATGATCTTTTCAATCACCAATCCAGCGTTCATAATTTCAAATACATATTCTGAAATTGGACGACTAAAATTCCTAACAGGAGGGTCATAAATCTTGTCTACAAGGAAGTGAAGGTATTGGACATGTTGTTTAAGATACTCTTCTAGCCAGGTATATATTTGAGTACCATTTGAGGTGTTCTCTTGATATGCTCCAGGAAAGCCAGGGTGAGGGATGACGATAATCGCTTTTCCATTAAGTTTTAGAACTCTGAACAGTTGCTGCATGCATTCTGGTAAACGCTCGCAATCTTGTACAACAAAATTGTAGATGGCGCCATCCAACTCACTGTCTTGAAGACTGCTTAATCTACTGGCAGAGCCCTCTTGATATTCAATACTGGGAGTTTCGTGTTTTTCAGCAATCTGGACCATTGGGCGACTGTCTACTGCGACTACGTGAAGCTCCTTCGGAGATTTGAAACTCCTACAATGCTCAACAAGGTTTATAGAAAGATAACCAGTGCCACAGCCAATGTCACCGATCCTTGCTGGTACCTGAGGATGGTTGCGAATAATTTCTCCGATAAATTGGCGGACCATGGGATCTGTCAAATACTTACGATTGAGATCGTTCTTGACAGAGCCACTCCAAGCAGCCCCTCTAAGCCCCCACTCTTGTTGGGATGTTAGGGTTGGGACTACAGCTTCAGGCACTGGCTCAGTTGACGGCTCTAATAGGGCCGCTGAGGCTGAGGCTGACCCTGACTCTGACTCTGATACTGACAGCAAATCAGACTCTGAATCTGACGAGGCCGTTTCTTTTTTATCGTATCCTTTAGGTG
>JBAXMC010000112.1:0-6309 GCA_037134495.1 Myxococcaceae bacterium | reverse complement strand
CGTTCGAGTGCCATAGTTCTGGATGTTAGGTCAATTTACGGTAGGTAGCAAGAGCTAGCCTTGCATCACCGGTGCTGATGCCTAAAGTTTTGGCAATGCTTTTAAGCACATCCAGCACTGGGGTTCCGGCTTTAAAAGATTGCTGAATCTGGGCACTTCTGAGATCCACCAAACCATCGCCACTTCGAATGGTGGTCACCCAATCGAGACCTTAACGTTGCGAAAAAACCTGCGTAAGGTCCCCTTTAAAAAGCAAGCCAACAGAATTCTCATAGCCAGCTTTCAGTAGCACTGGGATATGCTGTTGGTCTCGCAGAGTCTTGCGATTGACAGCGTTCAAATTGTAGATTTTAATTTCAGCGGTGTTTGCTTCTTGAGTCAGTGTCTTTTCGACAAAGAAGCTGATATCCAAGCCGCTGATTTTAGTATCGCCAACGCTAAGTTCGGCTACTCTAGAGAAAAACATTTCAACAGAATATCAGTTTTTCTCTGCTTATAGCTCACTCTTTTGAGGCACAAAAATAGAAGCCAGTTTTCTAACATAAAGACTGCCAGCTCTAAACGAAGCTTGAAGCGCCAGAACCACAGACCAGCCCTTGTGCAAACATCTTTGGATAAAGCGATCTGTTTTGTGTTGTCGAAAGCCAGCTTTTAAACGACCTCTTTTTCTCTTTTTCGGACGCAATTTCAAGCGATTGATATCGCGAGCCAGAGGGCACTCTACATAACAACCCACCTCAATCATCAAAACTGCTTTTTGAATGCCAACTGACAATCGTCGAACCTGGTCTTTCCAAGAAGCATCCAAACCAAACAGAGCAAAGCGTGGTTTAAACGATCGATTCAACGTCAGATAAAATTGTGAGATGGGATGTTTTTCCCAAAGCCTTCGCAATGACCGATAAGAATCCGCATGTTTGAAATGCCCTCCATAGCTGGCCCAGCTTGAGCGCAACTGTTGTATTTTGTCGGAATCGATTGGCCAAACTTCGTGATTTTGTAATACCTGAGGAGCCAAAGGTTCCTCTAGTTCCGAAATTCGCTGCTCAGCATTCTTGATAACACGATGACGTGGCAATAAATAATCTGGTCGAACGATATAACCCAAAAAATCTACGCCTTGACTGATAGGTTTTAGAATCGATTTGTCATGAAGTTCAAGATGCAGGCGTTGTTTCAAAAAGGTTCTAATAGCAGATTCCCAAATCAACAATTGCTTGGGATCTGTGTGTAACAAGACGGCATCATCACAATATCTTACGTAGTGTCGAACGCCTAAGGTGCGCTTGATAAATTGATCCAGGGCATTAAGATAGACGTTACCGAAAAACTGACTGGTTAAGTTGCCAATGGGCAAACCATATTCAGATCCCCTAGCCCCTAAGCGTTTGTGGCTTGGAACATGATGAAATCGTTGAGGGTTTCCTAAACGGAGAGCAGAAGCACTCATATCCTGCTCTATGATGATTCGAGCCAAGTTTAAAACTTCCCTGGCATTGGCAATCAGCTGTCTTTTCGATTCCAACAATTCCATCAAAGTCTTTTTGTGCATGGAGGGGAAAAAAGCCTTGATGTCAATTTGAAGCGCATAGGCTTTGATATGACCTTGCCGACTCACTTCTCGCATTTTTTGATGCAAAGCTTTGACAGCTGCATGAGTCCCTTTGCCTTTTCGACAGGCAAAGGAGTCGTTAATAAAACTCTTTTCGAAAACAGGTTCTAACTGATGGTGCAGCAGGTGATGCACGACACGGTCTCGAAAATGGGCGGCGTGAATCTCTCGATACTTTGGGCGGTTTACAATGAAAACCACCCCGGCCTGTGGCTGATACGTTCCAGATTGAAGGCGTCTGGTTATGTCGAGCACCTCTTCTCCGTAATGCGCTCGGAACTGAATTGCATCTGGCCGATTGCGTTTGCGTCTACCGCAAGCGATTGCGGCTCGATGAACTTGTTCCAAACTCGGCCACATCTCCATTTTTTTCCATCCATTTCCCCATCCCGCCACGCACCAACCGGACGCGGTTGTTGTTGTTGTCGTTGTCGTTGTTGACATTGCCATTCTCGAAATTGAGGTTCCAATGGTTATCATCATTGCCAACGACCGCAACTCTTCGCATGAATCTCTTTTGTGCAGGAGTCTACAATCTGCCTACTAAACAAGGTTCTGCTCACCTGAGGGCACAACAGACGAGTCGTTTAGCGCTTTTGTTTGCCTTGAGGATTTCTTAGATCATCAAGGCGGATTCATCGCACGGGGAACTATCTCAACACACTCTTTTCAAACCATCTTTGCGGGGACAATTTTAAAGATTCTGGTTACTACGAGGTTTAGATTTCCGACGCCACCCCTCTGCTTGACGCGTGATGCGCAGCACCTGCTCCATCACCTGTGAAAACTGTTTAAATGATTGAAATGCTTGCACCTCCTTGGCTACATTGCAAAGTATCTTAAGACTTTCGATTTGATCACATAGCTCAGCGATATTTTGAGTCCGAGTTTCCCTTCGATTTGCTTCGGCAGTTTTTTGGAGAATTTCCAGCGCTTTCAAGCGCAACTCCATACCCAAAGTATACTTGTGGTGCTGTGGAAATTTGCGCACAATTGAATCCAGGCTGACCACCAAATCCATGGCCGATTTATAGATCGGCAAATTTTCGTAATAACTTTCCACCATCCCAGTGCCCTCACAGGGGTTAAAATGTCCAATTGTCACCCCGTCCCGCCACGCACCAACCGGACGCGGCAGTTGAAGTTGCCGAAGCCGTAGTAGACATTGCCATCCCCGAAATAGAGGCGCCAATGGTAATCATCATAGCCAACGACCGCAGTATCCGACCAAAAGTAGCCACCAGTCTCTAGATCCGCCCCCAATACACCTTTCTGTTGATATAGTGCATCAAGTTCCCAAATCGTCGGCAAACGCCAGCCATCAGCTGCTCTGCTGGCAGCATATGCTTGAGCGTCTTTAAAAGTCATCTCTTTTGAACCTTTACGGCCCAGTTCCCACTCTAAAGCCGTTACTGACTTAGATTCTCTCGGACCTTTGTACCAATCTCCGGCTCTTTCGAGAGGATCTGCTGTCATGGCTGTGGTTCTAGCTACGTTGGCCGCCGGTCGACTTGCTGCTGCTAAACGAGCTTCTTCTGCTCTACGAGTCTCCTCGGCCTTTCTAGCAACTTCTACCCTTTCAGCTTCTTGGCGTGCTTTTTGTTTGGCCTCTTCTACTTTCTTTGCTTCTTCTGCTTTTTGAGCCGCTGTTTGAAGTCGTTTGGCTATCTCTAGTCCAACCGTTGTTCGACCCTGTTGAAGCTCCTGACGCAGTCTGGCTTCTTCAGATTGGATTGGAGCACGTTGATCGACTTCTCGTTGAATAAAGGCTTGCTGTGCTTCTAAAGCCGCGACAACACGTCTTTCTGCAGCTCGCTTTTCTGCATCCAATTGAGCTTTTTTAGTTGCCTCTGCTCGAACCTGGGCTCGTTCGGTTTCTTCTTGAGCTTGTGCAAATATTTTCTTTTGCAGCAGTTCAAAATCTTCAATATGAAGTTCATCCACTTTTTGACCACTTCTTAGCTGTTCAATCATTTTTGCTCCTGATTGAACAAACTGTCGGCCGTTGTATTTTTTATTTCTCAGCCAATCCAAAATATCATCATGGATCTCTTGTGTTTGTAACGCTTGGCACAGGGCATCACAACCATACCGCTCAAACTCTTGTGCCGAAGGTAAGCCAGGTCTAAGTCCTCCAACTGGGGTAAAAGGTGAAGCATGAGCTGTTGGTGATTGCAAAAACGAGGGCCAACGAGTTGGGCTGGTTTCCCAAAAGTCTTCGATTCTAAGTATGGCTTGCATATCGTTGAAAGTCGGACGCTCACCTGGCTTTTGCTTCCAACAAGCATCAATCAAAGCCGCAATAGGGTCTGGAACCGCTTCTGTTTGCATTTGCTCTAAAGTCGTAGGGCGAACGCCTCTTAAAACATTGTTATGGATTTGATCTTCGCTGTAAGTATCCCAGGCTTTTTGTCCACTCCATAGTTCATAGAGAAGCACACCAAATGAATAAACATCACAGGATAACCCAAGGCGTTGACCGCTTAACACTTCAGGAGCCATATACTGGACCGTCCCGCGAGATCGAGCTGCATTTGAAAATATAATCGTACTCTTGCCTTGTGAAATACCGAAATCAATGATTTTAGCAGTGTGTCTGTTTTCCGTAATTAGAATATTTTGAGGCTTCAAGTCACAATGGACCAAGCGACCTTCGTGTACTCGGCCCATACCTGCCATGATATCTTGCGTGTACTTCATCTTTTGTTCGGGACTTAAGCCCCGATGGACGACCTCTTCTAAAGAATGGCCTAAGCGCTCCATCACAATCCCAGACGGTGTTTTGGGATCTTTTCCGCACAGTAAACCATACACCTTCACAACGTTGGGGTGAGAAACCTTCATCATTTGCTCTACTTCTTTCTGAAGGGTTTCAGCGATGTTGCCTGAACAGTGTTCTAGTTCCTTGAATGCAACGGGGGTTGAGCCATACAAAGTTCCACCGTAAACCACCCCAAAAGCTCCACTCCCTAAAATAACGCTGCGATCTATCTTAACCACACTAGGATCTAACAAAACCACCTGACGGTGTCCTGCTCCTCCGTAAGTTTTATCTAATAGCTGCTGTAAACTATCTTCTAGCTGCCCTAATCGATTACCTGTTTCTTCTCCTACACGTTTAACTTCTGATACAACGTGGTCTAATTCTTGACGAACGCCTTCTTTGATCTCATCGATTGTTGGAGCAGTTAAACGGTTTCTATCTTCTAGGCTTAAGGCAAAAGCTCGGTCATTCATGATGATTGTTAATTCGGTATGAATCTCATTAAACTTATCGACAGTACTGCTGGCATATTGGGTCCACGTGGCTTTGACCCGTTCCATAAACGTTCGAGATGAGTCTGGTTGAAATTTCTGGAGCAATTTGATGGCGCCATCAAAAGTCTTCTTCAAATCAGTCGCCGCTCTTTGAGCCAAAGCGGTGTCACCTTGGGTAGCAAGCTTCATCATGGCCATATTAAGTCTGGCTACCCTAGCCGCCAAGCGTTGGCTCTCTGCCGTGTTCGTAGCGGCTGTTTGAGCGAGAGAAATCACTTTTTGAGCGGCTGAAATAACGCTGTCGAATGGAGGCGGAACCAAACTACCTAAAGCACCTAATGCTTTATCTGCGGCTGTAAGCACATTATCACGAGTCGAAGTACTCTGTTCAGCTTGAGTTGAAAATTGGCTACAAAGCTCTTCGATACGTTGAGCTTCGGGTTTGACTTTTTGACGAGTTTGATGCTGTGTCACACAAGTTTGGCAAGCTTCTTGGACTTCTGAATACCCAGGCACAGGGATCTTGCCCACTAAACATTTTGAACACATAACTTCGCCACAAGCTAAACAGTGATTCTTCCAACGAGTAATTCCAAAGCTTTTCTTGCAATCATGGCAGGAGTCGACCAAATCTTGATTTTTTAGAGCAGGGGCACTTTGGGAACCCGAGCCTGGACCAGAGCCACTTCCCCCTGGGGCAACCAACATTCCAGGAACCTGCCAGCTTTCGGACTGAGCAGATTTTTGGAGTAGCAATGGCCTCTCAGCTTCTTGAATTTCAATTGAAAGAGGATTGTTTCTTTCTTCTTCAGGCAACGAACCCATAGCGAGCAAAGAAAACAGTTCTGATTCCAATTCTTGTGATGATTTAGCTCCCACAGATCGCAAATCACGACTGGCTTCTATAAGTTCTTGGCGAACAGATTTAATACGCTGTCTGCGCTCTACCATCGTTTCGGAATGAGATTTTTTGTGACCGAAAAGACCAGCAATACTAAAATCCCTTTTTTGAGCTTCTTCTTGTATCTTTTGTCGATTGAAAACACCTTGAGATATCTTCTTGAGCATCTCTCTGCCCGCTCCCCAGGCCTCTGGAAAGAATGTCGGCGGACCCATTTTAAGGTTTTGGGCAGGAGCTGAGATCGAGATAAAAAAGACTAAAGCGACGAAGATCGAATTTCGATTCATAACATTTCTCTCCCTAAATAAAACTAATAAGTTTTGATCATACAAATGTATTTTTGTTCAGGCAAGAAAAATTGTTCAGTCTGTCTTCAGCACCAATAACTCCCTCTCAAAAATATCTAAATCTCGTTGTAAAAGGGGCCAATCATGCACCAATTTGATTCCATAAATTAGCGGACAACCATCCTGGTCTGCAATATGGAGCATCCAAAAGTTTTCGCGCTCAATGAATTCAAACTCTAGATTGTAAGTTT
>JBAXMC010000111.1:0-6347 GCA_037134495.1 Myxococcaceae bacterium | reverse complement strand
CACACTACCCTCATAGAACACGACGACCCAAACGCTAGCAATAAGTCCCACCACCGGAGTCGATGCCCAATGCCAAAATGCTCCCTCTCCAGAGAAGGCCGTCGCATCCATCATCAGACCGTTGTAAGGCACGCTGTAATCGACCAGAGTCGCCAATTCTTTGACTGTTGGCAACCTCCAGACACTATTAAAATTAGGAAAACTGAGGCTGTTACACTGCGTTACAGCATTTGTCTGCGTCATACCGCCTCCAGTTGAAACTCGCTGCCAAATCAAGCCTGTAATGGTGTCTGTAACTGTATCTGTAGTCTTTCTATATCGTTCTGCTGGCAGCGCGTGATAAGGCAAGCGTACACAACGAACATATCCCACGCTCGGTGCGCAGCCCGGGGTATATTCCAGACTATCTAACAAGCCTGAGTAACAAGCTGTTTGCCCAAAGCTTATCCACCATGGTTGCCGAGTTGGCGAGCCTACCAGAGGTGTTGAAGAATAAAAGTAACTAGTGGGCGTACCGGTAAAAATACCATTAATCCCGGGAATTGGACCATGATAATTCATAGTATAATCCACCAAACTCTCAAGCTCTGCATTGTTAGGAAGACGCCAATCATGAAACCCACCAGTCGTTGCAGCTATGCAATATTGTACTGCTTGGTCACAGTTCATTGTTGAATTACTCGACGTTTGTTCCCATTGCAAACCCGTGAAAGTGTCGGTTACAACTCCTGAAGAATTCCTATAGCGCCCTATTTGATTGGTAGCATCTTCGTAAACACCAGTACTTGCATTCCAAGCTGCTAGAAGTCCAGACAAACGACTTTGTGTCTCAGTACGTGTTTTAGAAGAAGTTAAGCTCTTACTTATAGAGGGATTCTCAGACAAACTGACAGAATCTGTATCACTTAGCGTTGTAAAATCTGAGATCGATGACTCTTGAGTTTTAGTAGCCGACTCAGTACACGTCGCAAGCTTCTCAAAGAGGCTCACGTTAAATTGACACGATTGTTGGGACTGCTTCTTTGTCCAATCAACAGCCATATTGATGAGCGCAATCCCACTCTTAATCAACTGAAGACCATATTCTTGAGGCAATCTGGGCCCTGGTTTTTGTTGGTAGCTATCTTTTAAAACCACTGAAGTGCCTGGAGTAAGGTCGCAAAGTACTTGGTCTATCTGAGTGTCAATATAAAGAGAGCAATTGGCATTGAACAGACCTGTGTAACCAGGAAGTTGCTTAATGTTAGGAGCCATATAAGCCAACAAAGCCCTCACCCCCAAACTTGTAAGCTGTGCTTGTTCATTCGTTGTATAAGAATTATTCGTAAGGAGTTGGGTAAATGCATGATTCGCTTGAGCGTCAGTTACATAGGTTAGGTTCAAAGAAGCCGCATTAACTGAGTTAAATAGCAGCCAATTCAAAAAAAATATTTTCTCGAATCGGTTATTCATGTTTATCCTTACTCTCTTTATAAGCCTCAAGAGCATCTTCAATCATTTCCAAAAAACCAAGTCCACTCTTGGACGAATCGTCTTGTGGTTCAAAATCTGCAACCATTGATTCAATAGAAGCAATCGAATGGTCAGAGAGCCTATCTGTTGGAGTATTCAACTCCCTTACGGGCAGCAGCAGCCTCTCAGCCATTTCTGTTTGAGAAAGATCTGATTGATGCGAGTTGCTACTTTGTATCGAAGGTGATCTAAGCGTGGCCAAGGATCCGTGAGTAGCACAGTGTACAGCTGCAGCTTTTGGATATAGTCGCTCATACCAACTTTGGATGCGCCGACCCATGTCGTAAAGTGTCTTGATCATTAATAGATATTCCGTGACGACAATCACTGACTCAGTTACCGTTCTAACTTTTTCTTGCATTTCTTCGGATGCTGCTTGAACAGCAATCGCCTGTGTGCTGACCGCAACAGCTTGAGCCGCGGCTATCGCGCTGTAACAGAGTTGAAGATGGTGGTTGCTGCTTGGACGTAGGGCGATTTGAGATATTGCATAGGCATCATAAACGCCTGCACCTATACCCAGAAGTGCTTCGCAGTTTTGTTGCAATATTTGATAGGATTTCAAACCACCAACAGCCATGGAAGTCAAAAGTTCGACTAAAATATACCATTGCCTACCTTGCCCATAAGTTTCAAACAGATAACCATACCGGTCAACGTAACCTGTCTTTATTTTTCCAAGATCAACCCATTCTTGTTCCTGTACATCCCATTGCCCTTTAAAATACTTTGGATGAACAACAGCGCCTATAGAGCCTGTTGCAAGAAGCGAAACAGCAATCGAAACTCCGCCAATTGCTTGCTGCCCAGGAGACCCATCCCGTATAAGAGTTACCGACGATGTTGTTGTTGGAGCAATAAGAAACAAAGTAGGCAAAATTAAACTTCCTGGGAAGCCAGCCTTATCGTAACCAAGTTTTAAGGCCACACCTTTACATATGCCTGCAACACCCACGAACAAAGCCCAGTTACCAACAACGGCTCCAACATGATACTGAAGCGAACTATTTCCAATGGATAATTGAAGTGGATTGTCTTGCCAAGATAACTGTCCTTCTTCTGGCTCTGTGTTATTATCGCAACCCAACAACTCCAACGCGGCGCCACTTCTAGAATTCTGTCCGATTTGTGTCGGACCTACCGCTGTAAATAAACTGACTCCGCTGGAAACGGCAGCTCCATTATCTCCTATTTTTTTAAACACAATAGGAATAGGAGAAGGTGAAGGTGCAAAAGGATCTTTAAAACCTCCTGAAATAAAAATTTTAGCCATTGGTACTTTGCAGTGTTGTTCTGGGCCTGCAAGACTATTGGTCGACATACAAGCAGCGCAAAGAAGTAAAAAAATTCCTCTCATAAAATTCCAATAAATTTTCAAACCTGATGTTTGAAATATCCCAAATTTTTAATGGAAAATCAACTCGCTTTTCAATGCGCTCAGATTATCGAGCCTAGGCTGGACCTGGGGTCTAGAAGATGATATTTTTAACTCACCCAAAGTTGATTTTTAGAAAAACTCAAAAAAGAACAGCTTCAGAGGCAAAAACAAAAGCAAAAAACGAGGAATTGGGTCTCAAAAAAGTGGGAAATTCAGAGGGTAGGGTCTATCATCTAGATAAGCTTAAAGAACTCGAAAGAATGGAGCTTAACAGACAAGAAGTCTCAATAAAGAATGTTAAGCAAGCAATTTCAAACCACTTGAAAGCCGCCCTCTTTATGCCGGCGCTTGTGGCTATAGGCTACAACTCAACCCTGAAGGCTTTTTATCAGTAACTTGTTACAAGAGGCAAAGCGAAAATGCTTGCAATCGGTGCTGTAATGGGAAAACTGTTTCACATTGTGTATGGAGTTCTAAAAAATCAACATGAGTTCCCCACCAAACCCAACTATAAATTTTTGCCAATTACTGGAGTTTGAGGCTTGACTTCAAGACAGAATTTGACGCCTTATCAAAAAACAAGCTTTATAGTTCCTATGCACGCTAAAACAATACCCTGTCTTTGGTTTTAATGCTATTTGTCATAAAACTAACCTTGTGGTTAAAAAATTATTTACTTTCCATCTAATGCTACATATGTTACCAGTGTAATCAAGTGGTTACATATGAAACACAATGATAAAAAAGGAGATTTTATGCTGTCTAATGAGGCTTCCGGATTAATAAAATCAGTATATGCGTGGTTTAATCAAACAATGCTCTCAGGGGCAGTCTTAAATTATGCTGACCTAAAAGAGTATTTTGCGCCTAATTTTGTAATGCAATTAAATGATGAGATTATCGCTAAAGATCATGAAAGCTTATATCTGCACTTTAAAAAATTTAAAGACAGCGGCGCCACAATGAGAGTAAAAATGCCATTAGATGAAATGATTGTTTCAGAAGATTATAAGAAATGCATAGCAAGGTATCACATAGAAAAAATTACCACAGATAATAGCGTCTATGATATAGAAGTGATAGCAATTTGGCACATTAATAATCAGAAAAAGTTAGAAAGAATGAATGAAGTTGTTTCCATAAAAGAAATTAAAACTAAAACAAATGTCTAGAAATCTGTTTCTGATCTTATAAAAATCACCAGTTATTTATAAGAGTAATTTTTCTAAAAATTTCAAAGACACTAAAATTTACCACTTCTATTTTAGTCATCATAAAAAATTGAAGGAAAAAGCTGTCAGACATAAGTGCGCTGCAGAAGCGGGAGGAGTTTAAAAGCATGAGCTAAAGAACAAATCGTTAAGCTATATGAGAGATGGAGGTAGGTCCTCCGAGATCTGTCTGCAGGGATCGGTCTCAAACCCAAATGTGCTGCATTGGTTAAAAGCCCTTGTAGTGAGCGACATAAATGACATCGAAATCAGCTGATTTAGGTACAGCTGTGATTACCTCATCGGAAACCTGTCTACTGGGTGACTGGGTGAGCGGTGTCCGGCATAGAGATGGCGTGAGTTCAACCTAGGCTTTTATATGGAACTGCAGGAACCTACGTCCTTTGGTCGAGTTTGACAAAGATCTCAAAAATAATCTGTATCGGATTTGGAATCGATTAGCTTCGGGGAGCTATTTTCCGCTTCCAGTCATGGCGGTGGAAATTCCAAAGAAATCTGGCGGAAAGCGAATTTTGGGGATACCCACGGTATCCGATAGAATTGCCCAGATGGTCGTCAAACTGCGGTTGGAGCCAGAACTTGAGCCTCATTTTCATGAGGACTCTTATGGCTACCGACCGGGGAAATCAGCTCACCAAGGACTCGAAGTCACGAGACGACGATGCTGGCAGATGCAAATGCAAAATGGTGATGTTTTAAAGCGGGATAAAGGCACGCCGCAAAGCGGCGTGATTAGTTCACTCCTGGCCAACCTATTTTTGCACTTTGCGTTCGATAAATGGATGTCGACTTGCTTTCCAGAGTTACCATTTTGCAGGTACGCTGACCACGGACTTATCCATTGTCGGACTCTTGAGCAGGCACAGTCAATGAGGCAATTCATTGAACGGCGGTTCAGGGACTGCAAAATGGTAAGTTTTATCCGTCTCGACTGTTTAAACTCTCCAATCACCTTGATATGGCCATTAGAAGTTGGCTGATGAGGAAATATAAAAAGCTAAAGGGTAAATATCGTCGAGCTAAAGAATGGATGAGAAGATACATAATGAAACGACCTCATCTGTTCCCACACTGACCCTATGGATCCAGGGCATTCCCCAATTTTTCAAAGTGGCAGTGGGTGTACGAGACTTTCGCATTGTGCAAAGGATATTGCCATATGTTTTTGAACTGATTGTCAGGGGTTGCAATTCATTCTATTTGCTTTAAAATCTCCATATGAACATTAAAATAATCGCATTTCAAACTTTTTTGTTTATGCCTGTATTTGCCGCTGATATTCATTTGCCTCCTGGCGTACGAAATTCTAATGATGAAACTTACGATTCCCAACTTTTTGAAGATATGAGTTGGTACCACCCCTATAATAGCAACATTAGTAAAGTGATAAACCCTGAAACTAAAAAATATTTTCTGCATTTTTCTGAGGAGTTCAAGAAAGCCGAACAGCTTTATCAACAACAGAGATTACGATATATTAAATCAAGAATAAATTTTGCTGACGTCGTCTGTTCGGAGATTTATGCGCTTAACTTTGACAATGATAACACAAGAAAGGCCTTGGTGGACATGGCTTGCAGGTTAGTGCCCTTCAAGCTAGATCTTGAATGGCGTCAGATGGCAAAGGATAAACTTGATAAATCTACCCAAGTAGGTCCGGGGTTCTTCATAGCGGTCGCCGTGATGATCCCGTTTGTTATGATTTTGGGCGCTTATACGGAAAAAACTCTTAATTCGCGGAAATAGCCTAAGGAACCTCAAGACGAGTTCTCTTTCGCTTAAATAAAGCAATCCATGAGGGTGTTTTGCCCTTCAACCGACGCCTGCATCCAAAGTTGATTTTTAGAAGAACTCAAAAAAGTGGGAAATTCACAAGATTTTCTTAATATCTTGCAACTTTTGAAGTATTTCGAGCTAAGATGTTCGTATGTTTATCAAACTCTACTTAATGACGCTTCCCATTCTTTTTGCTCTAGATATGGTTTGGCTAACACTGGTAGCCAAAAATTTCTACGCAGCTCAAATCGGTTTTCTCATGAAGCCCGATATTAATTGGATGGCCGCCGTTCTGTTTTATCTGGTCTTTATTGTTGGCTTAGTGCTGTTTGTGATTATGCCAGCCCTAGAGAAAAACTCATGGATACATGCGCTTTTATTCGGGGCTCTATTTGGCTTAATTTCCTATGCGACCTATGACCTCACTAATTTGGCGACGCTGAAAGACT
>JBAXMC010000110.1:0-6452 GCA_037134495.1 Myxococcaceae bacterium | reverse complement strand
GGATTATTTCTAAACCTTCAAGTAAGGCCTGGGTGTCGCTGCGTCCATGACTTTCTACAATGCCAACAACCACATTTTGACCTTCAGCCAAAGCTTCTTTCGCTGCCATGAGCATGGCATAGGTCTTACCGACCCCTGGCGCCATCCCAAGATACAAATGCAACTTGCCACCTTTTCGTCGTTTTCGTTGCGTATTAATCGCCGCAAGCAAGGCATCCGCATCCGGACGTTCAAGTTGGTTGTTGTTTTCCATTTACGGGCTCGCTGGGAACAAGCGTCGCTGTCTGCGCTCCTCATCGATACGTTTGTGCGCGATATCACAATAAACAGGGTCTCTCTCAATACCCACCCATTTACGTTCTAAACGGTCACAAGCGAGCAAAGTAGAGCCTGAACCTGTAAAGCAATCGAGAACACAATCACCCGTATTTGTACCCGCCAAAACCAAACGCTCCATCAAGCGCAACGGCTTCTGTGAGGGATGTTTCCCATGAACGCGTTCACGCTGAGGTGTCAATGGAATCTCCCAATAGTTGCGCATTTGCTTGCCACCATTGAGCTCTTTCATGTGCTGGTAGTTATAAGTCCATTTTTTGGCTTTCTTGTTGCTGTTATTACACAGCCACAAGATTTGCTCTGTGCTTTCGGTAAACATCCTGCACGTAATATTAGGCTGAGCATTAGGTTTGGCCCAAATAATGCTGTTGACAACACGAAGGTCCATGCGAGCTGCGATCGCACCAATCGTGTAAATATTGTGATAGCTACCAAAAATGAAAATATTGCCGTTTGGCTTAGTGACACGGCAAACTTCTGAAAGCCAATCAGCCGTAAAAGTCTCGTACTCGCTGCCTGTAAATCGATCCCAGTCATCCTGAATAGTCACATGCGAAGAGAAAGCCCAAGACAAGCCTTTGCGATCTTTTGCAATGTTATACGGCGGGTCGGTGATACAGGCTTCGAAATAATCCGATGGCCAAGCCTTCATGATGGCAACACTTTCTCCGGTATAGAGTTGGTGATGCAGGGGGTAAATTAAGTTCTCATTTTCGGGTGTAATTAAAACAGAGAGTGGCTTGGCCACTGGCTCATATTCTTTATCTAAATCGATAGGGTCTACTTCGCCCTTGGCCCAGGTACTCATACTTAAGTTTGTTAGCACAGGTACTCACCAACTTGCATCGAAAATCCGTTTAATAAACTGCTCATTGGCATACGACGTTTGCCCTCTAGTTGTCCTTCTGTAAACGCAATCGCGCCATCTGCTGTTGTTATGACTAGACTATCGCCTAGTTCTAATATTTGGCCCTCTCCCCTGACCCCTCTCCAGCAACTGGAGAGGGGAACAGCACCAAACAACTTAATTTTTTTGCCCTGATAGAAACTATAACACCCAGGCCAGGGCTGCATCGCTCTGCAAAAATCAACCAACTCTTGAGTCGTTTTAGACCAATTTATCAAAGCCTCTTCTTTTTTAAGCCTATGAGCATAAGTAACGCCCATCTCAGGTTGGGGTATTTTGACAGCTGTCTGGTTTAAAATACTGGGCAAAGCTTTTACAAGTGTCTGCGAACCCAGAGCACTTAACCTTTCGAATAATTCACCTGAAGTTTCTTCAGGATTAATTTTTATTTTAGCTGTTTCATAAATTTCGCCGGCATCTAATTCGGCCACCAGATTCATGATACAAACGCCTGTTTCTGTATCACCGGCCTCAATCGCACGTTGAATCGGCGCAGCCCCACGCCATCTTGGCAATAAAGACGCGTGAACGTTAATAAAACCTAGTTTAGAAGCATCCAACAAAGCCTGCGGCAGAATTTTTCCGTAGGCCACTACAACTGCCAAGTCTATGTTTTGCTCTTTAAACCATGCTGTAAACTCAGGCGTTATTTTTGCAGGCTGCCAAACTGGCAGATTTAAGCTCAAGGCCAGTTCTTTCACGGGAGGCGGCATCAAATGCTGCCCGCGCTGCGCAGGCTTATCTGGCTGGCAAACAACGCCGACAAGCTTGTGCGAATTGTGCGCACAAAAGTCATGTAATGCTTGTAGGCATCGCACCGCAAAATCAGGTGTGCCAAAAAATATTAAATTGGACATATTCAGCCGTATATCAGTCTAAATCGTTCAAGTAAAACGGCTTCCAAACTTCGCCGCCCATCAAATACAGCCAAAATCAACACTTGCTGCCCCATCACTCTATAAACAAGCCGCCAAGGAGCAACGATCAATTCCCTGCATTGAGCAATCCCAATGTCATTTAATTCGGGTACGATTCTACCTTGTTCAGCGAAGCTCCAAAGTTCAGAGGATCGTTCTTCAATTTTACTCAACAGCATGCTCGCAGCAGCCCAATTATCTTTGGCTACGTAATCAACAATATCACGCAAATCTTTTTTTGCAGTTTCTGACCAATTAACCAAATAGCCAGAGTTCATGACTTTTTCTTGCTCTCAAGATGAGCCTTAAGTTCTTTAAACATCTGAGATTGCTCTGTGACCCTACCCTGCCGTATATCTTCTTCAGCTGGCGCTAAGATTTTCATCATATTAATGGCCGACATCATACGTTCATAAGATTCTGGATCTTGTAAAACAGCACGAGGTTCTCCATTTTGAGTAATTACAACAGCGCGATGAGTCTGGTTAATTTGCAACAACATGTTTGCAGTATTCGCTTTCAGATAACTCACCGGCCGAATATCTTCCATCATTCTCATCCAAATAGAGTACCTTAAAAAGACTTGTCACACAAGTTTCAAATCGTGCTAACTGAAATTAACCATGTCTACATATGCAATAGGCGATATTCAAGGCTGCTATCAAACTTTCAGGCTCTTACTGAAGCGCTGTGAGTTTGACCCGAAGAAAGACAACCTTTGGATAGCAGGCGATTTGGTTAACAGAGGCCCAAAGTCTCTGGATGTCCTGCGTTACGTGAGAGATTTAGGTGACCGAGCTATTTGTGTTTTAGGCAATCACGAGATTTTTTTACTGGCTCTCCATCTAGGTGTCTTACACCGCGAGAGCACTCCCTATTTAGACCCCATTTTAAAATCCAAAGACTGCAAAGATTTGATTAATTGGATTAGTCATTGGCCTCTCATGCACCAAGAGAAAAAATTCGTACTCGCCCATGCGGGTCTGTTCCCCTGTTGGACCGTGCCCCAGGCTAAAAAAGAAGCCAAAGCCATCGAAGCAATTTTACAGAGTGAAAATATCACAGATTTTTTAGCTTACGCTTATGCTCATCAAGACGATCATTGGACCGGCAAGCAAAAAGGCTTTGAAAGAAATGCGCTCGCTTTGCATGCTTTTGTCCACATGCGCATGTGTGTGAACGCTCACCAGCTGCGCTATGGCTATACAGGCAAACCAGAAGATGCGCCCAAAAATCTAGTTCCCTGGTATTTGGTAAAAGGCCGACAATCTTTAAGCCACACGATTTTGTTTGGACATTGGTCTGCTTTGGGTTTAAGAGCTTTTGCTAACTGCATTGCACTTGATTCAGGTTGTGTGTGGGGAGAAGCTTTAAGCGCTTATCGTTTAGAAGACGGAGCCATCTTTGTTGAAAAATCAGTTGAAGGTCCGAGACCTTAAAATCGCCTATGTTCACCTAGGAGCAGACAAAGACCCTGCCCAAACACGACTTTTTATTCATGGTTGGGGCCTACGTATGGAGGCTTTTGACAAATTGCTAGAAACTCTTTCTGCTGATTATCCAGTTCTGGCTCTTGATCTGCCCGGGTTTGGTGACTCAACAGAACCCTATTTTTGGGGCTACGAAGCCTATGCGCAGTTCATAAGCGAATTTTTAGATGCTCTTGGAATCTCTCAAATTCACATCATGGGTCAATCAATGGGAGGCGGTATCGCGCTGACCACAGCAGCCTTGTTCCCAGAAAGAGTTCGCAGTGTTGTCATCATGAACAGTGCTGGCATCCCCATGAGAGACGGTCAGCCTTCTATCATAAACCGAATACAAGAGTTGTGGGCTCAAGGATTTGATCGGCACATTTTAGATTCGTTTCTATTTAACGGTTTAAGACACATAAAAAGCTTGGCACGTTCTGTCTCGGTACCTGTCAAACACGATATCAGGTCTTTATTGCCCAGGATTCAAGCTCCGGTCTTACTCGCTTGGGGTGACTGTGACAAAATGCTACCGATTCAATTTGCCTATGAAATGGCGGCATTGATTCCAAAAGCTAAAGTAGCGCCAATCAGTGGCGGCTTTCATGAGTGGGGTCTTATTCAACCAGAGATCTTCTGTTCTCTTGCCAAGCAATTTGACGCTTCGCTTCCTTCAAAGTTGTAACACTAAGCGAAGTCCGGACTCAACTTCAGCTAAAATTCTGTTATCGAGTTTGGAAACATGCTCTGTTAAACAAGTTTTATCAACCGTGATAATTTGAGAAATGTTGATCACTGAGTCTTTACTGAGTTTAGATTCTTTGGAACGCAACAAAACATTCCCAGGTGCCTTCGCGAGTTCTAAGTTTGAAGTTATTACAGCAATAATAACTGTTGAAATTTTGCTTTCATTGAATTTATTGGATTGTAGAACTAGAACAGGTCTTCTGGAACCAGGTCCTGAGCCTTGTGGGTTAGGTAAACTGGCCCACCAAACTTCGCCGCGGGTTACCATGTATCACTGCTTAGCAAGATGTTATTGGCTGCCTGGACAAAAGAGTCCGTTTTAGAATTCTCTGTTGCATAGATTGAATTTAGTTCTTGGGTCACAGTCTCTTTCTGCTGTTTTTCTAAAAAACTTTTGAGAGCTAAAGCATAGAGATTACTTCTGGAAACATGCATTCTATGAGCCATGTGCTCCGCACGTTCAAATAGACCGTCTGGCAGTGAAATCGCGGTTTTCATAAGAAAAGTATAACCAAAGTTATACTTTTTGTCAACTTGTGTTATGAGATGCGAGTCTTATTCAATTTGACGCTTCGCTTCCTCAAAAGCAGAATTAGCTTCTGCCAACCTCCCTGCTGTCTGCTCTAACTTCCCAATGGCAGACCACAAAACAGAAGATTTTGGATTTTCAAACGTCCCTTCCGTCAGAACTTCCAAAGCCTTGAGACGTTCTCCTGCGAGCGAAAAAGCCTCTGAAACTCGGACATAAGCCTTCACATCGTGTGAATTTTTGTCAATCTGCTGATAACCCGTTGAAATTTCATGGACAATATACAGCTCTGAGTTTTTTCTAAAAGCTGCAATTAAAAGCTCACTGCTTGGATACAAAAGCAAGCCCTGATCCAAAATCGTCAAAGCAGCCACATAATCGTGTTT
The DNA here is from genome assembly GCA_037134495.1 of Myxococcaceae bacterium. Classification (GTDB taxonomy): domain Bacteria; phylum Myxococcota; class UBA727; order UBA727; family JABDBI01; genus AER2-1. Next base: position 1,158 of record JBAXMC010000110.1, on the reverse strand, counting down.
CTGAGTGAGCGCCTGACTGCGTTCCAAAAACTGAGTTTCGGCCCTCATTGGCGCGTCTGTTGCTGCTAACGCGATCAATGAAACCAAAGAGAACAATATAATTATTCTTCGGTTCATTGATCATATTTATCATCCAATGTTGTTTTGCGCAAAAAACCAGGCAATTTCTGTTGCTGCCGTTTCAGGGGCATCTGAACCATGAACCGTATTTTCACCAATAGAGAGCGCATAGAGCTTTCTAATCGTATTATCAGCTGCCTGAGCAGGATTGGTGGCTCCCATGATTTCACGATTCTTCAAAATCGCGTTCTCGCCTTCCAAAACCATCAACAAAACAGGTCCAGAAGTCATAGACTCAACCAACTCACCAAAGAAAGGTCGTTCTTTGTGAACCGCATAGAAACCTTGAGCCTCATACAGGCCGAGGCGCTTCATATGAGCAGCGACTACTTTGAGGCCTTCTTCCTCAAATTTGGCAATAATCTTGCCAATCAAATTGCGTCTCACACCATCGGGTTTAATAATCGAAAAAGTTCTCTGGGTCATTTTTTTAATTCTCCTAAAGCAGCTCGTAATCGAGTTCTACAGCGTTCTTTGCCTAACACAGCCAATGTATCAAACAAGGGCGGTGTGGCTTTTTTACCTGTAGCCATCAGGCGTACAGGCATAAATAAATCTTTGCTCTTAATTTGTTGTTCGTCACAAAAAGCCCTCAGTGCAGCTTCTATGTTTGGGACATCAAAAGGCCTTAGATTTTCAAGTTTTTCAATCAACAGTTCATAAAGTTCTACAAGTTTTTTCTTGTCTTCGATGCCTTTAATCAAATAGTTTTCAGGGTCAACCAAGACACTGCCTTTGAAAAAGAAATCTGCGTACTCAACAAAGTCTTCAGACTTCTCTACACGCTCTTTTACCAACGGCACGATTTTGCTCATGTATTCAGTCGAAAAGAGCTGTTCTTGCAAGTAAGACACCATTTGGGCATCTGTGCGTTTCTCGCGCAAGTAACGTCCGTTAAGCCATAGAAGTTTTTTTAGATCAAAAACGGGCCCACCCAGCGAAACTCTTTCAAGCTTGAAATTTTTGACGAAATCTTGAAGTGAAAAAATCTCTGTTCCATCTTCAAAAGAAAAGGCCATCAAACCTAAGAAGTTCAGC
>JBAXMC010000109.1:0-6521 GCA_037134495.1 Myxococcaceae bacterium | reverse complement strand
AACCAACGAAAACACTCAGCGCTTAGAAAGTTTGGGTGCGAAGATTTTTCACCAGGTCTCAAAGGCAAGAGCTTTGAAAAAACTCTGAAAGCATTCTTGGAACTGCCACTTTCAATTTATCATTCGATTCAGATTTTAAGAAAATTTGATCCCGATTTGGTGATGGGAGTAGGTGGCTATGCTTCAGGGCCTGTTTTGTTGGCGGCCTGGCTTCTCAGGATCCCCCGTGTGATTTGCGAACAAAATAGCGTTCCTGGCTTTACTAATCGAACACTGGGTCATTATTTTGTTAAAACGATTTTTGGGGCTTTCCAAAATTGCGCGAAGTATTTTCCCCCAGGACGTTTCGTTCTAACAGGTAACCCGCTGAGAGTCGGCTTTTCTTTGCCTCCTTCTTCAGAAAAATCAGGTGTCTTAATCTTGGGTGGCAGTTTGGGTGCAAAACCTATCAATAATATCGTGCCAACAGCGCTCGCTCTCTGCCAAAAAATAAAAATTACGCATCAAACTGGTAAAACCGAAGTTGAAGCAGTACAAGCCGCTTACAAAAAGCTTGGCCTTGAAGCAGAAGTGACAGCTTTCATAGAAGATATGCCGGCAGCCTATGCAGGAGCACAGCTGGTTATTTCACGTGCAGGAGCCATGACCTGCTCTGAACTGACTGCTATGGGTGTGCCCTCTATTTTGATTCCGTTTCCACAGGCTATCGATGACCATCAAACAGAAAATGCTCAGGAATTGGTTTCAGCAGGTGCTGCGATTTTAGTCAAACAAAGCGAGATGACTTCAGAAAGCTTGGCCGGACGCATCCAGATTTTGGTTTCGGACTTGAAAAATCTTGAAAATATGGCTAATAAAGCACGTCAGATAGGTAAATCAAACGCAGCAGATATTGTTGCCAAGAAAGTTGTAGAATTATGCTAAAAAAAGTACATTTTGTAGGCATCGGGGGTATCGGCATGAGCGGTATTGCCGAGGTCCTGATCAGTTTAGGTATTGAAGTTCAAGGTTCTGATTTAGGAACCAACGAAAACACTCAGCGCTTAGAAAGTTTGGGTGCGAAGATTTTTCACCAGCACCAAGCTGACCAGATTGGCCAAGCTGATATTTTGGTGGTTTCTTCGGCGATTAAGCCTGAGAATCCAGAACTTGTCGAAGCTGAGAAACAAGGGATTCCGGTAATTTCCAGAGCACGCATGTTGGCAGAGCTGATGCGTTTGCAGCAGGGCATTGCGATTGCAGGCTCACATGGCAAAACAACAACAACGAGCTTGGTTGCGGCTATTTTGGAACATGCGCAGCTAGACCCGACAGTTGTAATTGGCGGCAAAGTGAATCACCTGGGCTCTAATGCCAAACACGGTAAAGGCCGTTTTTTGGTAGCAGAAGCCGATGAATCCGACGGTTCTTTTTTGTTGTTATTGCCCAATATTGCTGTCGTGACCAACTTAGATGCAGACCACTTAGACTATTGGAAAGGCGGTCTGCCAGAGCTCAAAGAAGCGTTTGTGAAATTCTTAAACACACTACCTTTTTTTGGTCTAGCTGTCGTGTGTCAGGATGCACTCTCTCTTCAAGAACTTCTGCCACAGATTAAGCGTCGAGTGGTGACTTATGGAATCGCAACCGAAGCTGATTATCAAGCAAAAAATATTTCACATGAGCGCTTTCATACTGAGTTTAGGCTTTTTAAAATGGGTGAAGATTTAGGCCCTATACGGCTGAGATTGCTGGGTGAACACAATGTTCAAAATGCTCTGGCAGCGATTGCAGTAGGCGACGAATTGGGCATTTCTATCGATGTCATGCATGAGGCTTTAGAAGCTTTTGCTGGTGTACAAAGGCGCTTTACACAAATTGGCGAAAAAAATGGCGTAATCGTGATTGATGATTACGGACATCATCCGGCTGAAATCGAAATGGTTCTCAAAGCTGCCAAAAAGACTTTCCCAGAGCATAGAATCGTTGTTTTGTTTGAGCCACACCGTTATACGAGAACTCAAGACTTGATGGCTGAGTTTGCGACTGCTTTCAAAGATGCTGACTATTTGATGCTGAGTGATATTTATGCTGCAAGTGAGAAACCTATTTCAGGAGTAAGTTCGCAGACGCTGGTTGAGGCGATTCAAAAGACAGGTCACTCGCAGGTTTATTATGGCGGCAAACTTTCAGAAGCAACACAGTTGATTGCGCAAGTGGCTCAGCCGGGAGATATTTTGATTACACTGGGAGCAGGGGCGATTACCAAAAGCGCACCTCAGATTTTGGAGCTGTTATAAACTGTGTTTGAAGGCATTGAAGTTGAAGAACAGGCGTTATTGGCGCCCTATACGACTCTTCATATCGGAGGGCCTGCTCAGTATTTGGCTTTTCCAAAAAACCAAGATGAGCTTTTAAGCCTGATTCAAGAAGCAAGCACACATGAAATGCCTGTCTATTTGCTCGGTGGCGGCAGCAATTTACTGGTGAGCGATCGGGGCGTACAAGGGCTCGTAATTTATTTAGCTGGCGATTTTTCTAAAATAGAAGTTGCGCCTGCTGGAGATAAAATTTGGGTAGGGACAGCCTATTCTTTTCCGAAGCTAACCCGACTTTGTTTGGAACTGGGTTGGGAGACGGCTTTGGGTTGGTGCGGCGTACCTGGGCTAGTCGGTGGGGCTCTCAAGATGAATGCTGGAACACGTTATGGAGAAATAGGTGAAGTGGTCACTCAAGTCGAAGCTGTAACGTCTACAGGTAAACTAATTTTAAACCAGGAACAGATGAGTTTTTCTTATCGACATACGCATTTTCCTGCATATGCTATTTTATGTAGAACAGAGCTTGTGTATAAAAGCGCAGACCCGGCAAGAAAAACTGAGTTGCTAACAAAAGCTTCAGAACTGGCTAAAGCGCGCAAGGCTTCACAACCCAAACAACGCTCTGCGGGTTCGATGTTTAAAAACCCGCCCGGTGATTACGCTGGGCGTCTTATAGAAGCCTGTGGCCTTAAAGGCACAAAAGTTGGCGGAGCTTGTATTTCTGAGGTGCATGCCAATTTTATTGTAAATGCTGCTGGGGCAACTGCGAAAGAGATGTTAGAGCTTTCTGAATTTGCACAAAAAAGAGTTTATGATCAATTTGGAATCGAATTAGAATATGAAGTAAGGCGCTGGGGGTTTTGACCTCACCCCTAACCCCTCTCCACCAAGTGGAGAGGGGAATAAAGGAAGAGGAGATTTTTTTGTTTTTGCCCTGTCCCCCCTCTCCACTTGGTGGAGAGGGGGCTAGGGGGTGAGGTAAGGTTTTCGTGAAGACATTATTTTTTTGTATTATTTTTGTTGTGAGTGGGGCGTTGATCCCTGTTATTTATACTTTTGTATCTAAGAGTTCTATTTTGGCCATCAAGACCATTAATGTCAAAACAGGTCACAAAGCAAAAGCTGAAGAGCTCCAACTATACCTGCGTGAATTTGTGGGACAGCCTCTGTACGGAGTTGAGTTGAAAGCGGTTCAAAAAGCGGCTCAGAGGCACCCTTGGGTAGCAGAAGCGATTGTCCGAAGACAGCCTCCGAATGAGCTTGAAGTTGAAATTGTTGAACGCCAGCCGACTGCTCTGATTAAGCAAGATAAACTCCTGGTTGTTGATTCTCAGGGCGTTGCTTTCAAAACAGCTGAAAACGAAGCCGAACTTTCTTTGCCACTTGTTTCTGGACTCTCAGATGTTTCTGTTCTGCTGGCGCATGCTCAGGCAAAGCACCCAGGTGGTGTGATATTAGAAGTCCAAAACCATGGAGTGAACCAACATAAAGTTATTTTTTCCAGTGGACTCGAAGCCATTGTTGGAGACAAAAATACTTTAGCGCAATGGCAAAAGCTGGTTCAAGTTTTGAAATCTTTGGGTGAAAAACAAAATACTTTAGCTTTCGTCTACCTTGACGATACTCTAAAACTCAATCAAATTGCAGTGCGTTTTAAAAAAGGGTGAAATGTTAATCGTCGGTTTAGACATAGGAACGACAAAAATTGTGGCGGTGGTGGGCGAAGCCACGCCCAATGGCGTTAATATCGTCGGTATTGGCACCAGTGCTTCTAAGGGTCTACGCAAAGGTGTTGTGATCAACATCGAAGCGACTGTAAATGCAATTCACAAAGCCGTTGAAGAAGCTCAGCGCATGGCGGGTTATAAAATCCATCAAGTTGTTGCTGGTATTGCTGGCGCTCATATTCAGGGTGTGAACAGCCATGCTGTGGTGGCGATCAAAGATGGTGAAGTTAAACAATCAGATATCGATCGCGCTGTCGAAGCGGCTAAAGCCGTCTCCATCCCCAGTGAACGAGAAATTTTACATATTTTACCGCAAGAGTTTTTGATTGATGGCCAAGATGGTATTAGAGAACCTATCGGAATGTCAGGGCATCGTCTGGAAGCAAAAATTCATATTGTGACTGGGGCTGTCAGTTCTGCTCAAAATATTATTAAATGCGCTGAGCGATGTTCTTTGGAAGTAACCAATGTTGTTCTGGAACAACTCGCTTCTGCTTATGCAGTATTAAGTGAAGATGAAAGAGAACTGGGCGTTGCACTGGTTGATATTGGTGGTGGAACAACAGATATTGCAATATTTTGCCATGGTTCCATTCAACATACGTCGGTGATTCCAATAGGCGGACAGCATTTGACCAATGATATAGCAGTTGGGCTGAGAACTCCGCAAGAAAATGCGGAAGAAATTAAAAAATGTTATGGCTCAGCTAGTGCAAAGATGATAGGGAAAGATGAAGTAATTGAAGTGCCTAGTATTGGTGCTAGGCCAGAAAGAATTTTACGTAGGCAAATATTAGGTGATATTCTAGAGCCCAGAGTCGAAGAAATTTTCGAACTGATAGCCCAGGAAATTAACAAAGTGGGCCTCCGGGAGTTGCTTGCTTCGGGCGTCGTGATAACGGGAGGTTCTGCGTTATTGCCAGGAATGGTTGAAGTGGCAGAACACGTGCTTGGATTACCCGTGAGACGGGGCTCACCTCAGGGTGTTGGAGGACTCTTGGATGTGGTCAATAGCCCGATGTATGCGACCGGAGTAGGCTTGGTTTTGTATGGAGCGCGGAATATCAACAGGCAACAAAATTTCTATTCTAAGATAAAAAATAGAATCGGAGCCTGGATTCAGGATATGATTTAGGGAGGGAGGCAAAAATAATGATTGAATTTGACGAAATGCAACAAAGAGGTCCTCGGATTAAAGTCATCGGTGTCGGTGGTGGCGGCGGAAATGCCGTTAATAATATGATTTTACACGGAATAGCAGGTGTAGAATTTATTGTCGCGAACACAGATTGTCAGGCACTGGATATGAGCTTGGCCGATGTTAAACTCCAGTTGGGTCAGGGTTGCACGAAAGGTCTTGGCGCTGGCGCTAAACCTGAAGTAGGCGCAAATGCTGCCAAAGAAAGTATTGACCGTATCGAAGAGCTTCTGCTCGGCGCAGACATGGTGTTTATCGCAGCAGGTATGGGTGGTGGAACCGGTACTGGTGCTGCTCCGATCATTGCTAATGTCGCTCAGCGTTTGGGTGCATTGACTGTGGGTGTCGTAACTAAACCATTTTTGTTTGAAGGTAACCGCCGTAGAAAATCAGCTGAAGCGGGCGCTGAAGCTTTGAAACAATCTGTAGATACACTGATTGTTGTTCCGAATAACAGACTTCTTCAGTTAGCAGATGCTGGTACATCCATGCTGGATGCTTTCAAAATGGCTGACCAAGTCTTGCTGAATGCTGTCAAGGGCATCAGTGATATTATTACGCAGCAGGGTATCGTGAATGTCGACTTTGCAGATGCGATTTCCGTCATGAGTGACCAAGGTATGGCTCTCATGGGTATTGGGACCGGCAAAGGCGAAGGCAGAGCTCTTCAAGCTGCAGAAAAAGCGATTTCGAGTCCATTGCTCGAAGATATCTCTGTGGATGGTGCAATGGGAATCTTGGTCAACGTCACCGGTGGCAAGTCTTTGACTTTGCATGAAGTGAACGATGCGATTGAGCTTATTACCAAAGCAGCACATGAAGATGCGAATATTATCTTTGGTTATGTGGTCGATGAAAAGATGGAAGACGAAGTCACGATTACAGTGATTGCAACCGGGTTTGAGAGCGCACAGCGTCAAGCAGCTAAGCTTGCTTCTGTATCTGTTGTTGTCCCAGAGCAGGTATCTTATACGCCTCCTGCACCGATAGCTGCACCTGTGTATGAGACTGTTATTCCTGAAGCACCTATGGCTCCGCCTGTAGCTGCTGTTCCGATGCAACAACAGAGCTTTATTTCAAGCTATGTGCCTCCAGTGCAACCCTCAAGAGATATTCCTACGTATATTCGTAATAGTTGGGAGAAATCAGAGCCTGTGGCAGCGGCGCCGGTAAGCTATCCAGCTCCGTCGTTTACGCCAGCAGCAAAGATATCTTCGATGGGGATTCGTCCAATGCCTGAGATGAAGATCCCTGTTTTGGCTCCAATGGAAGAAGAGCCGAAAATGAAAGAAGAAG
>JBAXMC010000108.1:0-6532 GCA_037134495.1 Myxococcaceae bacterium | reverse complement strand
ATTTTTAGACAAACAACTTGACCTCTGGAAGAAATCCGAATTATTATTTCTGAAATAAGTTGTTCTCTTTTCCGAAGTAGGATATCCGGAGAGAGAAAGATTATTTAAGAATTCTGAAATCAGAATTAAGAAAGGGGGATTTATATGAAGGTTATTTCGATAATTCAACAGAAAGGCGGCGTTGGGAAGACAACGCTCGCAGTTCATCTTGCGCATGAATTGAAGGCTCAATTCCCTAAATTGCGCATTTCAGTTGCTGATGCTGATCCGCAGAGGAGTGCATCTAATTGGATTGAAAGAGGGCACAAGAAAGGAATTAAAAGTGTTTCTGTATCTAGTGTTGCAGCGGATGGCGAAGGGAAGCTGCTTAAGAAAGAGATTGATGCAATTAAATGCGACGTCTGTATTGTGGACTTACCGCCCGCAATTGCGTCGGTATCTCTTAGGGCAGCCTTATACTCTCATTTAATGCTGGTTCCTGTTGGAGCTAGCGCATTGGATATGGAAGCTGCCAGGGCAGCTCTAGACGTTTGTGAAGAGGCTATTTCGATGAAAGCTGGTAAACAATTTTTAATCGTACCAACTAGAATTCAATCAAATACCGGGGCCGGAAAAGAAATTAGAGCGGTCTTAAAGAAATGGGGGCCAGTATCGAAGGCAAATATGGGGATGCGTGTTTCTTATGCGGACGCGGCGACGGCAGGTGAAGGAGTTAGCTCTTTCGCTCCTGGATCAGAGGCTCATGCAGAAATGCGATCATTGGCGACAGAAGCAAGCAAGCTATTGGGGTTAAAATAATATGGCAAAGAAAAGATTATCGTTGGCTGAGATTGAAAAAGAAGATTTGAAAATTGTGGCTCATGTGCCAGAGAAGGAAGAAATCGGAAATCATATTTCTGAAAAAAGAAATCCGATTAAATATTCGGCTGCACCCGCTTCCGCAGGGGCTGATATGACCAAGATGTCAATTTTGATACCGACAGACATGTTTGAAACGCTTCAGGATTTATCAAGAAGCAGAAGACGTGCGAAACAACCATTTAAATTAACTGAATTGGCACGAGAAGCTCTGTCTTCTTGGCTTCCTAAACAGAAGTTTTAATTTGTTGTTGGGTGTTGCGTCTCATTCGGCGCAATACCTGACCTGGTTTTGTCTTAAACTCTGTTTCACTAAGCGTATAGATAGCTTTGATTGTGCTGTCGCTGGCATATGACCCAGCGGGTTCCATCCTTGTTCTACATCGACAGGGTTCATAATATCGTCGCGTTCGTAGGCGATCTGTGACCAATCTCCTTGAAGAGTGTCGATATCATTCTTGTGCATAATGGTGATGAGCTGTAGCAATTGAAAGAAGAATTTTCCACTGGATCTTTTTCAGAATTGTGCTGTTCTTAAAAGAGAAATATTATTTAGGAAATAGGATTTCTGAAATCCGCTCAATATTTTTGCATCTGAGAGAGCAAAAATATGAGCATGGCTGGGGTTTGGGGCCGGCCATTTAGGCCCCAATAGAGCAAGGGAATCCTTTTAATGAAATCTGCTAAGCCTGTCTGACTAATCACAGTTAATAGCGTTCAAACGAGAATATTTAGGGAAGAAATCGGAAATAATAAAAATTATATCTGAAAAATATGACTCAATTTACATGAAAGAGGATTTAGTAAAAATGACTTCGGAATTCCGAAGTCGGAAATAATGAATATTCTAACAGAAATTCGGAACTCAGAAAGAAGAATTCAGAAAACTGTTAAGACAAGAGATCGTCCATTGTCACAACAGAATCGATTAATCCCTTTGAATATGAATTTTGATGAATTCCATTGGTTGAAACTAAGGTCAGAAAAAGTTGTTTCTTGGTATCTGTGCATTCTTTGAAGCTAGGAACGTTTTCAGTGTTTCTGTTTCTTCTTTTCGGCCTAAGATTGAGTGCATTTGATTAATTGTGCTACCTGGGATACTGTTCCAGGCAGCACAACAGATCAAGGCAATGTTATTGTTCAGGTTTGACTAGCCCAGAAGGTTTCCAATCCCTTCCATCACTGCTTCTCGCTCTTCTTGCGTCTTGTGAACATATCTCCCAATAAATTTGGTTGAAACATGCCCAAGTCCTTGCTGTGTTAAAGAAGACATGAGAATTCTGAAATCCAGAAAGAATAAATCAAATTTAATATTTCCTCCTTCGGAAATCATAATTCGGAAAGAAGAAATCATGAAATGGTTAACAAAGTCCAAAGATTTTTATCCATTGGTTTTACAAGTCGTCGTAAAAGCCTTCCCGATATTTTGATCTTTTAGACAAACCCGCTAGTGTCTTTTTTGAGACAGCAAAAGCAACTCCAGAAAAGCCTGTGTTCTTAAGGCCCAACCCAAAGTTAATTTCATCAATCGGAATGACTTTTTCTATGTCAGGATTGACATTTTTCAGAGCATCAATGGCCACGGTACAACAGTTGTGAGAAAAAGGGTCGTAACCGTTTTCTGTTGACTGCCGCATCGCCTCCTTCACATAGATCCATTTGATACCTACCACGCCGTGGGGGGTTGTGTCATACTTTTCCAATTCGCTTTCTTTCACGTCAACTTCACTGTATATCAACTGACAGGAAATCGTTGAGTTCCGAGGACCGTCATCAGCAAGTATGCCTTCTGGATACACAACTGCGCTTTCAGAAAACCTACCTTCTATACCTTCATTCTCCACTGTTTCACCAGCGCCACCAAAACCCTGAGAATCTAAAGTTTTTAGGTTTAACAGTCTTTTCCCCTGTATCGTTACTTCGCGCAGATGTTCTGCTTGCACCAAAAAACAATGTCGCCAGATATAATGACATTCGCTTCCGTCTTCGTCTTTGTAGGAAACAAAGACATGGTCTTCTGCCATATCTGGATAGGTAGCATAGGCTTCTTCCCTTGCAGTACATGCTTCACATTGCGCTTTAATCGCTTCAGAGTTCTCCCGTTTTTCTTTTGACGACAGTCTCTCTAAATCCCTGCTGCAAAAATAGATGCCGGAAATATCACAGAATGCCCGCAAAGACCCAAAAAATAAGAGTAATGCAAGAGAAAGCTTCTGCGAATAAATCATCGTCATCTTTTACCTTTCACATGGCATGACTTGAGTAATGATCTGATCTTTGTCTAAATGTATTCCTAGGATGCTTCGAGGTTTGCCACGACTACAGTGTATATACTTGAAATTCGATTCTTCTCCATTTTTGTATAAGTGAACAATGTTTTGGAGCAATCCATCTTTAGTATCCCCTGTTATTGTAAGATTTTCGTCTTTCAATTCAGTCGTTGCATTTTCCTCATCTCTTTTCACTTCTCTCATCAGCATTTTTGCTGCTTGTTCGTAGATAGGAATCTGCCCGTTAATCATAATTATTCGAGGTGGTTTCATTCGATCTGCTACGGCAACACAGGACCACACCATAAAAGATGCAAATAAGCCCAGAAAAAAAAATTCTCGCACAGTATTCTCCTTTTACTTCGTGAAAGCTTAGCGTAAAAAATTGCGGTTTAAAGAAAAGAGGCTAAACCCACTATTTAATACTGTCAACCTCTCCTGTTTTCATATTGACAACGTGCTCTTGGCATCAATGGAACAGGCGATTGACTTAAGTTTTTGCTAACTCAGAAGGTTTCCAATCCCCTCCATCACTGCTTCTCTTTCTTCTTGCGTCTTGCGAACATACCGGCCAATAAATTTGGTTGAAACATGCCCAAGCGCTTGCTGTGTTTCTGTATCAGACCCAGTTTTTTCTCTGAATTCAGCTCCAAACGTGTGCCTCAATCGATGTGGATGAATATGGATAGCATTGTCTTGGCTGTGCTTATTTGCCTCGTCTGCAATGTGTTTCAGTACGGCAAAGACCTGTTGTCTGGTTAGAAAGCCCTCTAGTGCCGCAGGAAGAAATAGAGGCGTATGTGTGGCTTGCGGGTCGTCCATCAGACGCTCTTGTTTGATATAATCATCCAGAAGTTCGCGGCAGGCCGTCGTTAGGTAAATGGATTTGCTGCGAGATTTTCCTTTTCGACGAACATCGCTTAGGTATTTACCATCATATTGTGAGCGGCGTAGTTGGGTGAGTTCTGAGACGCGCAGACCTGTATAGTAGAGCAGGGCAAGGGTCGCTCGATTACGGCGGGGCCTGGCGTTTTTTCGAGTCTCCGTAAGAACTAGATTGTCAGCAGCCTTAAATAGACGATGTAGGTCCCTGGTGGATAGTTTTTTACAATCAGCTTCGTCAACAGCCAGCTCTTTGATGTCTTGAGTTGGAAGCCCGTGCTGAAACGGTGTGCTTGCCTGGTCATATACCCAACGGGCAAAGTGCCTCAATGAGGAAAAGATTCGGTTGACGGTCGTGGCTGCTTTCCCTTCACGTTCTAAGTGGGAAAGATAAGCCTGAGTATCACGAGGACGCCAGTCAGTTATTAATTGATGTCCATTCAATCTAACGAACCAATTCACAAATCCAAGTAAGTCCCTGGCTTTTGCCTCAAACGTGTGAGTCGATTGGATCCCTGCAACTTTCTTGTCTAGGTAGAGACGAACCCAATAGGGGAGGGTGGTGAGCTCTGAATTTTCGTCCAAAACCTTATGTAAAGTGTTTTTGGGGTAAATAATGAGGGTTGCTTCGGTCATCGGATCTGCTTCTCCTTTAAAAACACTTGTCATAAGGGACCTTATGTTAAGTGTTCTTGTTTTGATTAGATCAGAAGCCAGATCCAGGGTCAAGGATTTTTGTTCTCAGATTCCTCCATTACATTATATATGTGCGCCTCTGCTAGCTGATCGGCTGACATCACGAGTAACATGAGCTCTTTGTCTTTGGCTGTTTGTTTCTCTTTATTTATTTTGGTGGCGCTCTCTTTCTTCACCGCCTTGGCTGCATCACGAATCTTTTTGGCTCTTTCTTTGGCATACGCATAGGCTTTCTGCCGCATTTTCTTCTGAGCCTCTTTCATAGCGATAAAAGCTGGGCTCGTTTTTTGCTTTTCTCGGAATTGCTTATTAGCCTCTCGTCTCAGTCGTTTGATGTTTTCAAATTTTTCTTCATCCGAAATCGTCATGAAGTCTCCATAGATTAGACCACTTCCATTGAAACTAGCCATCTCAAATCTTCGGTTAAACAAGTGCCGATTTTACTTTCGTGATCGGGACACTGGCTTGTTTTCTCTAAAATAAGCCCTCGCCAAGGCTCTTTTGTCCGATTATGGTGACCCATATTCACCGACAGCGGTTGTTACAGGAACTTTGTTTCTAGTTCCGCTCTGGCTTAAGCTGTTCTATCTTCTCTAAAGAGAGGCCTGTTGCTTTCATAATAGATTCAAAATCTATTCCAAGACCTACAAGCTTGCGAGCCGTTTTTTCTATGCCAATCGCCTCGCCTTCTTCTTTGGCCGTTTCTAAGGTTGCCAGATATGAGATATGATGCATTTCTGAGGTCTCATAGGCCCGCAGCTCATCGTCGGACCATGCATATCTATCAAGTTCATCATAAGCTCGTTTTATAATCAAGTCAGAACCGATAATTTGAGCTAATTCTTTTGGGTCTGTGTCATCTGCATGCTTGAAGAAATAAAGCCATTTATCTGTGATGCTATGAAGCTGTTCTGCTGTTTTGTGGAATTTAGACAATTCAATAAAAGAAAATGAAAAATCTTTCAAATCTCGTTGATGGGTCTCAATATCCAAGATATGATGATGCGATATGCAGGCTGTTTTAGCTCGAAACAGCTGAAAATTAGCAATGGCTAGGAATGTGACTTCTTTTAAATCCCTGTATTTTGGATTAGAAGTTCTTTGCTCAATATAAGCTTTGGAAGCATAGAACTGAGCCCTTTTTTCGAAACCCGTCTCTCTCGCCACTTGCATTTCAACAATAAAACGCTCACCAGATTCTGTCTTGCACATAATGTCCACAGCGCTGGCTCTTTGAGACTCAATTTCAGGTTCTAATTCGGTTGTAATAAATGTAACTTCTAGAATTGGATCAGCTATTCTGGCAAAAATATCGTTCAAGAAATGAATCAAGATATCTTTGTTTCGATCCGTTGCAAAAATGCGTTTGAAGGCCAAGTCATTCTTGGGGTCTAGGAATTTACTGAGCGTCATAAGGGGTTAGTCTAGCAAATATGCGAGTTCGGGTCAATAATATCACTCACCGGATTGAGAACTTTCAAAAGTGCACTGAATTCTTGAGCCAGATATCCTGGCTAGCTCTCACCACGAATGCGGTGCAACGATACACGATGTGTCGATCCGCAGAACCTTCCCAGATTCGAGCACCTTCGCAGACAAAAAAGCCTTCACCTTAGAGTCTAGGAAATACAAACGCCAATTGTGAGATTTCAGTCTTTATCGAATTTCAGCCAAAACTGATTTTTGAGCTCTACATGCCACATGGCATCAGCATGTTTGAGAAGCGAACCGGAGGCGAGAGCCTCTTCCTTGGGCGTACGTTCTTTTCTGAACTGATCACAGACAACCGCTGCTGCACAAGCAGGAAGGCTTGATGTGTTGCGTAA
>JBAXMC010000107.1:0-6545 GCA_037134495.1 Myxococcaceae bacterium | reverse complement strand
CTTAAAACCCAAGTTTGAGCCCAAATTGCAATATCCTAGCTACATATGCCATTACTCAGCAGTTTCTACGGAATTTCGATTAAGATGTTTTTTTAAGATCATGCCCCACCGCATTTCCATGCTGAATATGCTGGATTCAAAGCAATAATTGACATAAAAAAACTCAGTCTCTTGGAAGGTAAATTGCCAAGACGAGCGCAAGAATTAGTGCTAGACTGGGCAGAATTGCACAGAGAAGAACTCATTGAAGATTGGAAATTGTGTCAAGACAAAGAAGCGCCAAAAAAGATAGAACCTCTGAAATAGGAATTGGTTATGCACTGGGACGTTGTTAAAGTTTCTCCAAAAGAAAATATGAGTTTAGAAGTCAAATTTGCTGATGGAACGCAAGGCACTGTTCATTTTAAACCAGCTTATTTCACCGGAGTCTTTAAGCCTCTCAGCAATCCAGATTTTTTTGCCAGCGTTTTCGTTGACGATGGAGTTGTTTCGTGGACTGGAGAATTAGATTTAGCTCCAGATGCTATGTATGAAGCTATTAAAAAAAATGGAACTTGGATTTTAAGCTAAAACCCCAATTTGAGCCCAAATTGCAACTGCCAAGCATTCAAAAGATACGCGTTAAAGCTCCAAGTATCTTCTGCGCTCTTCACCGCACTGGTCGTCTGGTTAACACGATGAAGCCCTATCAAAGCCTGCATTCCACCTTCGATAAAAATCCCCACCCATGAAATCGGATAATACTCGAAACCTGCCATCAACTGACCCGATGGCCCAAATCCAAAAGAATTAGATTTTAAAACACTGCTGCCATTAATTTGCCTCGAATAATCTTGCAAAGTGCTTGTGTCTATTAACGCAGATATTCCCAAAGAACCTGTTAGATAAGGCGCTAATCTCTGACGGCCCAATTCAATCGGAAGCTGCGCCTTAAGATCCAGGCCCGAACTCAAATGAGTCAAGCTGCCATCTGTTTGATTGGGGAAGCTATAACCTGCGTAACCAACATGGGCTCCCGCATTCAAATAGCGATACAGTGGCACTTCGATGCCAATTCGAAACGCAATGTCTGATTTCATCTCAGGCATTTTTTCCAGTTTATCATTGCCAAGCCATTGGATATTGGGTTTGAAAAAATAACCCAAGGTAAAATTAGTCGTTGGAGGTGGCAATGGTTTAGATTTTCTCTCAACTTGCTCTCCATCCAAAACTGGAGACTCAATCGAATGTTCTTGCAAGACCTCTCTTAAAACCCGAATATTTTGATTTAAGTCGTTTAACTTCAAATATGAATACTCATCAGGTGAATACATCTTGAAATAATAATTTTTGTCCACTTGGATTAAGCCACGACCGAAATCGCTCCAATCGCTTAATTCTCGATAGCGTTTTAACCAGTCGTTTTTCTTAAGTTCGAAGTTTTTTAGATTAAAGCCGCCTATCATAGCTTTCCATAAATAAACATCTACGTGGCGTTCTTTTTCAGGCAAAGCACTATGTGACTGGTAACGCACAGCTCTAGCAATAACTTGTTCTAACACGGTCGAGTTAAGCACAGGTTCCATCACATGAAACTGCCGAGTTCCTTTCAGAGAAACTCCTTCCGTAATCTCAGGATGTAAAAACAAAACCGGAAACTTGCCTAAGTTATAATCTGCGACAATTTTAGTTTGTTCTTCAGGAGTCGCATCGGGTTTTAAAATAACATATTTGTCTTTTAAACCCATCCTGTCTAAATACCGAGCAAAACTCAAAATTCCATTTTCATAATAGTTCGAGTATATAACCGTTTTTTGAAGACCTCCTAACATCATGGTCTTAAAAATTTTCTCAAATTTAGGAGGAGAAATACCTAGATTTCCGATATCACGACCGGCTCCTGGACTATTCCTGAGATGTTTTTGCAACCCTGTGCTGTTTAATTTCAAATAAGTGGGGTCTATATTTGGGGTCTCTTCTTTCAGTAGCAATAACAAATGCTCGTCATCCAAGCTCATTTCTGCAAAATCAAGGAAAAACTGAAACTGTTCTTTGTTGTAATCAACTTCTTCGACATGTCTTGTTTGGTTGGGGAATTCGCTTTTATCTAAATCAGGTATCTCATAATAGGACACATATTTTGAGGTGACGATTCTAAGTTTGCTACCATCCAACCTTCGCAAATGAAACTTTTCAACGGGCAGCACCAGAGCATTAATCACGGGAAAAGCAATCATACCTAAAGCAAAAACAGGCGCTATTACCAAAGGTCCAAACAAACCTGCAGCAGAAAGCCCCCATACGGTCGGGGCCGCACTTCGAATAATCATACTTTCTGTAAAATAACCTCGCCAAAAAGAAGGCATCGGAATCACTTCTGTATATTTGAGTCTGAATTCTTCTTCGTTAAAGGGAAATAAATCTTTCCCTGAAACTAAGTTTAGCAAAGGCGCAACATCGTATTCATTGCTATAAATAGGAGTTCCTGTCAAAGCCAAGATTCGATTTGATTTTTGAAGCCTCAAATATAAATCACAGTATTTCTTGTTTTGTTCTTGACTAGAAGAGCCCAGCAAACGCACCAAATTATGGGCTTCGTCTAAAATTAAAATGGTTTTTGATAAATCTCTATTTTTAAGTTTTTCCGGAGCATCATGATAAGATACAAACTCGAAACGCTGTGTATTTTTGACACCAAATTGTTTCATTTGGGCTAACCAATGACCTTCAATAAATCTAGGAGCCAAAACAACCACAGGCATTTCTTGAAAATGCTCAGCAAAACCAATAGCCAAAAAAGTCTTGCCCGTGCCCATATAATGGTTAATCAGTAGGCCTTTAACCTCAGGGTGCTGTAGCAAATACTCGATCGGCCGGGCTTGATGAGGCAACAAGGCTATTTTCTCTTCTGCCACTGAAATATTTGAAAAAATCAGGAATAAAGTTAAAAAATGCCAAATCTTCCGGTTCATCACAGAATTGCTATCACAACTTCAATTCACGAGCCAACTCAAAATTGGATATGTTCTACAAAATCCGGATCCCAACGCGGTCAATATGTTCTTTCAAATCTAGATTTTTCAATCCAGAATAGACACTTAAATCAAACTGATAGGGCAGAAGCAAATCGTCCAATACTGTGTCTAATTTAAAAACCGTGTCCAGAGAAACCCCTGAACCATAAAGTGCCAAATCAATATCTGAACCAGGTTTATAGGTTCCCTTAGCTCGAGAACCATAAACCTTCGCTGAATCAATTTCAGGAAATTGACGCAGGGCCTCTTGAATCATTGCTAAGTCCTTTAAGCTCAAACCCAGTTGAGATTCAACTGTATTGTTCATCACTCAAAACCTTCAAATCTTTTTTCTAAAGCTTTGAATTGCTGAAAATAGCTTCTTGTAATTCGGCTTGCAATATCGTTGGCCACTTCTCGATGATAGGTATGCGAACTCAAATTTCGACTTTTAATCATATCCATCCAAGCCTCGCCATCTTCGATCAAGCCTGTCTTGAATGCCTGCCTAGTTGCATCTCGTGAACCCATTATCGTTGTTGGCGGACCTTGATCTCCGAAAAAGTCCTTCATCGTATTCCAGGCCAGTTCATGCGTGAATTC
This sequence comes from Myxococcaceae bacterium, assembly GCA_037134495.1. GTDB lineage: Bacteria > Myxococcota > UBA727 > UBA727 > JABDBI01 > AER2-1. The sequence continues at coordinate 2,949 of JBAXMC010000107.1, read as the reverse complement.
AAACGCCTGAATCAATCCTTGTTGCTCCAATTCAGACAAAGGACGTTCCTGTGACAACAAAACCGCTTCTTCAAGCTTACTTAATGCGTCTTGGTAGTTCTGAAATCTCTGTTTCCAACGAATATCCATAGCCCAAAGTGTAGCACAAAAAGCCCACTAGAGCAGCTAATCTATCTTAAACCACCACTCATAACTTTAATTCATCTCCCCACTTGTCAGCTATAAAATAATATGAATTATTGAAAAATGCTAAAAAAAGTCGTTTTTATATCGCTTATTTTTTCACTTCTAAGCAACCAAGCAAAGGCAGTTAACCCCGCCGATGTGTTTGCAATTTCATATCCATTCTTTGCATTGCTATCTATTGGAACAGGGATCTCTGGCGGCATTCTTTTCGCGAAATATCCTTCGCATGAAACCCAATGTCCAGCTAATGCGGTTTTCAATTGTTGCAACCAGCCCGTCATTGATGATAATTGTGAAGTATTAACCCCTGAAACCAATTGTACAGCTAGAGAAATCATGTGTCGTGAACACACTCTTGGTTCGGCTTCAGTAACCCTATCGAAACCTTCTACTCAAGAAATAAATCCCCAAAAAACGGTAACAGGTCTTTTAACAACATCAGGAGTTTCGTTGGTAATGGCTATTGTTAGTTACGTAGAAAAGCGTTCCCAAAGCAACGAAGTCACTAAATTTAACCCTGTTTAAAGTTTCATTTCGCGAGCCAAACGAAATAAAACTCCTAGCATCAAACAGCCGACCATTAAACTACTGCCGCCGTAACTCACCAGTGGCAGAGTAAGACCCTTGGTGGGCACCAAACCCATCACCACAAACGTATTCAAAATCGCTTGAATCGCTATTACTGATGTCAGGCCACTCGCCAAATAAACATTAAAATTATTTTTGCTCTTTAAAGCTATCCAAAAACCACAAGATAAAAGCGTCGCAAAACAGGCAATCACAAATGCAATACCGACAAAACCAAGTTCTTCACCGATAACAGCTAGAATAAAATCCGTGTGCGCTGCTGGCAAGAAATAAAGTTTACTCGGCCCTTGCCCAAGCCCAAGTCCAAACCAACCTCCCGAACCCAGCGTCATAAGACTTTGAACCACTTGATAACCGCCCTCCTGACGGTGTGTCCATGGGTCCAAAAAAGCCATGACACGTGCCATTCGATAAGGGCTAGATGCTACGATTTGAATACCTATGGGAATCGCCAATAAAACACCACCGAGCAAATAAGCCACTCTGGCGCCGCCAATAAACAGCATGATAAAAGTCACCAAAGCAACAATCACGGTAGTCCCGAAATCCGGCTCGAGCAAAAGCAGGACCATGGCAACGCCAGGCAGAACCAAGTGCGGAATAATCCCCACCCGAAATAAGCTCATACGTTCGCCTTTTTTAGCCAGTGACATCGCCAAATAGACAACCAATGCGAACTTAAAGACTTCTCCTGCTTGGATTCGAATAATACCAAGCGAAATCCAACGAGCTGCTCCTCCTGCTGACTTACCTATGCCCGGTATGAGCACCAAAACCAAAAGCCCTATTGCCAGGACATACAAGTGATATGCGTATTTTCGATACATTTCGGGTTCAATAAACTGGACACCCGTAAACACAGTTCCACCGATAAAAACATAGAAAATCTGGCGTTTTAAGAAAAAAATAGAATCTTGATAACCCAAATGAGCCGTAATGGCAGAACTTGAATACACAATCACAATGCCCAGAATCATGAGACTCAGACTCGAAATCAAAATCAGCCTAGAGATCATGAAACAACTCCCTAAAAACATCGCCTCGATGTTCAAAATTATTAAACTGGTCGTAGCTAGCACAAGCCGGAGAAAGTAAAACAGTCTCTCCGGGCTTAGCTGCTTGATGCGCTAATTTGACAGCTTTTTCCAGCGTGCCTGCTTGAACAACGCCATCTCCAAAAGCTTTTGTAATAACCGGCGCATCTTCGCCAATCACATAAATTTTTGCGACACAATTTCGAGCTGCTTGAACCAAGGGCTCATAACTAGCGCCTTTTCCATGGCCACCTAGAATCAAATGCACCCCCGATTTAAAACAAGCCAATGCTGCTAGCGCTGATTCAACATTCGTCGCTTTAGAATCGTTAATCCAAGTGACCCCATTTTTAGTGCCTAAAATTTCTAAACGATGAGGAATGCCTGGAAAAGTATCCAGGCCATTTTGAATCACAGTGTCTGTAATACCCAAAGCCTTTGCAGCCAAAACTGCAGCATAGGCATTCTGAGCATTGTGTCGTCCCAATAAGCTTTTAGAAATACGTTCACCCTGTGGGAGATTAATTTTCTCCCCTCCGGGGACAAGCAAATCGAATATTTTTCTCTTCGTAGCATAGTAATCTTCGACGCTTGGATACCTATCTAAATGGTCCGGCGTTAGATTCAGTAAAACAGCAACGTCTAGTTTAAGCTTTGATATTGTCTCTAGTTGAAAACTTGATAATTCTAGAATCGCATATTTGGGGTGTTCAGCAGCCTCAAGAGCTTCACACAGAGGCCGGCCCAAATTTCCACCAACGAAAGTAGCCGGCTCAAACTGACTCACAATATGACCCAGCAAAGCTGTTGTCGTCGACTTGCCGTTAGTTCCAGTAATCCCGACAAATTTGCAGTCATGCAAATAGGGTACAGCAATATCTATTTCGTTATAAATAGGTTTTTTCGTAGCTCTCAAAGCCACATGCGTTCTAGGTATCCCTGGAGATAAAACAACCGCTTCAAATTCAGATATTTTCTCTGCAGTAAGAGTCTTATTGGCATCGTCTAGAAATTCAACTTCATGGCCCTGTTGGCGTAAAAAATCATAAGCAGCTTTCCCTGAACGTCCTTTACCTGCAATCGCAACCTTCATATTTTATCTCAGCTTCAAAGAAGTAACAGCAAGCAAAGCAAGCAGCGC
>JBAXMC010000106.1:0-6585 GCA_037134495.1 Myxococcaceae bacterium | reverse complement strand
CCCCCCGCCCATTATTGTTTGGGGTGCTATGATTTTATTGAATCGGTATTTATCTAAAAATCCAAGTTATGAATTGTTTCCAATGAACGCCAGGTATATTACGGCCATTTCTCTTTTGGTTACAGCAAAATTGCTTGAGAAGAGTAATTTCTCTGTGACTCGCTTTATTCGTAGATCGCAGATCCCAGCAAACCAGATTAATCAATTAATTTCGATCTTTCTGAAAGGAATATGTTTAGATTTGCATCTGTCTCCAGCAGGAATGCGTCAACTCTTTAGAGTCATTTTGCAAGGTGAAGATAGTAAAAGTGAAGTTTTGAGACTACTGGAAGAGCACCGTCCAAACCGATTAACCTCCATTTTGCCTCCTGGTTCATTGATCGAGACAACGTTTGAATGCTTACCAATCCAAGGAAGCTACGGAGAGATCTTTATGTCTGAAAATGAAGTGCTTAAGCTGTTCTTAAAATGCAGCAAACCAAGTTCACTGGCCTCAACTGATGTTTTTTCGGAAATACTTTGTGGAGGAATTTTTCAACATCCGAATTTAATGTCAACAAGTCAGTTTTGTTGCGGTTTTGATTCTAAGAAAAATCCTTGTTGGGGAGCGTTAATGCCTCGTTGTCTAGGAGGAGATTTGTGTCAAATTGTGAAAGATACTGGTGGGGCTTTTGAGTTAAAAAAAATAAAAAAATACATGTTTCAGTTGCTCTCCGCTTTGAAATATCTGCATGAGAATGAATTTAGCCATAATGATGTGAAGACTCAAAACTTGTTTCTTGATGGAGATGACCTTAGGCTTGGAGACTATAGTTTATCTAAAGTTAATGAACCTTCCGTTCCTCATAAAGACTGGGTTATACAGACGATTATGTACCGCCCACCTGAGGTTTTTTTGGGAGTTTCACTGGGCTGCCAGTCGGACATTTGGGCAGCAGCTTGTGTGATGGCAGAGATGGCTCTTGGAGATTTTTTGTTTTCTATCAGCAAAGAGGATTCGCTCAGCAGGGACAATATTTTTTCTCAGATGCGAGCATTTTTAGGCGAAAGTTTTATTCTTCCGCATTGGCTAGAAAGCGAAGATGCTCAGAAACATTGGATGCAGAAACGCTCAGAGCTGTTCAAGATATTAGGTCCCCTTGGCTACGAATTGTTCAGGGCAATGCTGGATCCAGACCACAAAACGCGCATCACAGCTGCTGAAGCACTCAAACATGAATTTTTCGAGAATCCAGAGTCTGTTTGATATTCACCTTCGTTCTTGTTATGGCTCATCTATGAGTACAACCTCTTATTTGTTTACCAGCGAATCTGTGACTGAAGGCCACCCGGATAAAATGGCAGACCAAGTTTCAGATGCCATTCTAGATGCCATGATTGAGGGCGATGCACATTCTCGTTGCGCAGTAGAAACTCTTTTTAAAACTGGGGTTTGTATTGTGGCTGGTGAAGTTCGGACCAAAGCCTGGGTCGACATCCCTCAGGTTGTGCGCAGAACGATTAACAAAATTGGTTATACGTCTTCAGATGCCGGTTTTGATGGTTCGAGTTGTGGTGTTTTGGTCGCTATTGAAGGCCAATCGAGCGACATTGCTATGGGTGTCGATGCAGGAGATAACAAAGAGCAAGGGGCCGGCGACCAAGGTATGATGTTTGGTTATGCCTGTGATGAAACTCCAGAGCTCATGCCGATGCCCATTGCGTATGCACACCATTTGACCAGGCGACTTGCCAAAGTCCGTCACGAAGGGCTTTTAAAATGGCTTCGCCCTGATGGAAAAAGCCAAGTGACAGTTGTGTATGACCAAGGAAAACCTGTGGGTATCAGCACGGTTGTTTTATCAACCCAGCATACGCCAGATATTTCGACCGAGATGCTTCGAGAAGCAGTGATCGAAGAAGTGATCAAGAAAGAGATTCCTGAGTCTTTGAGAATGCCGGGAATTAAATATCATATTAATCCGACGGGACAGTTTATTATTGGTGGACCTATGGGGGATACCGGTGTGACAGGCCGTAAAATTATTGTCGATACGTATGGTGGCATGGGCCGACATGGTGGTGGAGCTTTTTCAGGGAAAGACCCTTCTAAAGTCGATCGCTCGGCGGCTTATATGGCTCGCCATGTTGCTAAAAATATTGTTGCTGCTGGTCTTGCTAAGCGCTGCGAAGTTCAGTTGGCTTATGCCATTGGTGTTGCAGAGCCCGTGAGTGTGATGGTTGAAACTTTCGGAACAGGGATGGTTTCTGAGGATCAATTAGCTGAACGAATTCGAGCTGCTTTCCCGCTTACGCCTTCAGGTTTGATTAAGCATTTGAATTTGCTGAGGCCCATTTATGAAGCAACGGCTTCGTATGGGCACTTTGGGCGGAATGAACCTGATTTTACGTGGGAAAAAACGCATGAAGCACACAAAATTTAGCGCTTTTTTTCTCTTGCTTGCGTTGCCACTGGGAGCCTGGAGTGAATCTGGGCATCAAGTGGTCGCTCAGATTGCTTTGAATCAATTTTCACAAGCAGAGCAGAAGAAAATACAAAGTGTGATGGGTGACTTGCTGGAACTTTCTGCTGAGCCTGATAATTACAGAGAAATTTCAACCAGTATGGCTGGCTGGCACTATATTGACTACCCGTTGGTAGAAGAACCTGTGATCAATATTCTCAAATTGATTCCCAAAAAAAATAATATTGTCTCGGCGTTAAAAGAAGCCAAACGAGTGATTCAAAAAAGTCAGAAACAAACTCGAAATCCTGAGCTTGCTCATATTTTCAAAGCGAACTTTGTGCACTTTATGGGGGATTTACATCAGCCTTTGCATTGTGTTGCCAGAGTCACAGAGAAAAATCCTAAGGGTGATAAAGGCGGCAATTTATTTTCGGTCAAGTTTGAGAAGAAAAAAATTAACCTGCATACACTCTGGGATATTGGTTTAGGTAGTCTGGACCACTTAACACGCGATCAAGTTATGGCTTTGGCCAAATCGATTGAAAAAGAAGTGCCTAAACCAGAAATCACAGGAAACTTTGAAGACTGGTCTAAAGAAAGTTATTATTTGGCCAAATCAGACGTTTATCAAACTCGTGAAGACCAAGAAGTAAGTGCTGAATATATTGAAAAGGGCAGAAAAATAGTCAAAAAACGTCTGGCGCTGGCTGGGTATCGTTTGGCCAAAGAATTGCGCGAATTAATTTTATGAGTCTTGAAGTTCACATATCAGGTCAAAATTTATTACCCAAAGCGCAGCGTGCGCAAATTTTGGGTAAAATAAAGGCCATTAAAAAAGCGGGCGAAGTCTCTCTGCTTTTTGTCAAGGACCCCGAAATTCAAGATTTAAATAAGCAATGGAGAGGCAAGAATAAGCCTACGGACGTCCTGTCTTTTTCAGCGCAAGAAGGGGCACCCATGCCTGGCATGGAAAATATGCTGGGAGATATTGTTATTTCTGTGGATCGTGCCAAAGCCCAGGCAGATCAATGGAAACACGGATTTTCCGATGAAGTCGTGATATTGTTTGTACATGGTCTCATGCATCTGTTGGGACATGACCATGAACAAGGCCAGCAAGCAGCCCAAAAACAAGCTGAAGCTGAAATGAAGTTGCTCAAAGAAATAGGCCTCAACCCTCAATTAGCCTTGTGTGGAAGAACGGTTGAAAAGTTCAAAATGACTCGGCCTAGAGAGCTCATTCTGGCTGAATTAAGCCATCGGTCTGCCCATATGAGTGCTGAACAAATACTGGCTTTGGTTCGCAAAAAAGACCCTTTGGTGAGTCAGGCCACTGTTTATAGAACTCTGAAACTTTTTCAGGAAGCTGGGCTGGTGAGAGCACACTATTTTGGTGATGGCGAGGCTGTGTTCGAAATGAATCTTGACCCTAAAGAACATCATGACCACTTGATTTGTGATGTCTGCCATTGCATTGTTGAGTTTGAAAATCATGAGATCGAAAGGCTGCAAGAAGTAGTCGCCGCTGAACAGGGTTTTCGTTTGACGCATCACCGGATGGAGCTCTATGGGGTTTGCTCAAACTGCGAATAAAATACGGGCTTGGTAGGTTGAAAAAAGTATGAGATTTTTGTGGATATTATTAGTAGCCATGCCTCTTTTCGCAAAGAAAGGCGAAAAGCCGCAGGCTTTGCCGTTGCCTGAAGGGCCAGTGAAGGCTGCCTTGAAGAAAAACTATAAGATTCATCTGGCTCGAAACTTCACAGCAGAAATCGAAAAAGAGTTAGAGAAGAAGATATCTAAAAAATAATGTTACAATTGGATCATGGATCATGAAGCAAAGCAGGTAAACGAGCTTTCTCTGGAAATTTTGGGATCTCATTTTGTGCGGCTCGGTACAGATTCTCTCGAGCTGAAAGAAGATTTTAGTTCTCAAAAAGCGTCGATCAATGCTCAAATGCGGCAGAAAATGGGTGATGAAGAAAAGCCGTTTGTGATCACAGGCACAGGCGTTGGCCTAGTCGATGCTTATTTTGAGGGTTTATTATCAGGCTTTTCAGCTGAATATGTTTCTTTAAGCAAAATCTCGATTGTTGATTTTAGTATCAGCATCAAGATGGCAGCAACGCAGGGAAGGCATACAGACGCGATTGCGATTGCTGTTTTGCGCGTTAAAAATTCAGACAATCATGAGTATGCATTTTCACACAAAAGCACTTCGATTAGTCAGTCGAGCGTTGGTGCTGTGCAAGACATGGCTCAATTTTTTATTAACAGCGAACGGGCGTTTACGCAGCTCTACATGGCTCTAGAGGATGCTAAGAAACGTGACCGATCTGATTTGATCGATAAGTACAAGATTCAGATGTCGACTTTGGTCAAAGCAACTTCGTATAACCAAATTGCTGCTCGTTTAAAAATGGGGGCGTAGGTTTTTTTTAAGCTATCCCTTGCAAAATAAAATTTAATGAGCATTCTCGACGTAAAAGGAGTTCTCATGAATCGTTTTATTTCTGTTTTTGCGACGCTGTGTCTTTTCTCTCAAATCTCTTCGGCTACCATGGAAGTGCCTACCAAATATATGGTAGCAGGGGGTGTTTTAGCGGCAATCGGAGCGGGGCTAGCGATACCCACGACGGTTCTTTTTTCAAATCACAATGAAAAAGCGACAGACACATACAACGGTGAGATTGCTGGTTCTACGATAGGATGGGTTGTCTGTACGGTTGGTGGTGCTCTTTTGATTACAGGGCTGGTTAAAAAATATTGCTCTTGTACAGCTCCTTTGGTGCCACCGACAAACGAGCCAATAACTAAAGATCCTCCTACAACTGCTCCAGATGGCTCTACGATTGTTCCAATTGATAGTTGATGCTTAATCTTGCGTTATCCTGAAGTAAGAGGGTAACGCATAGCCCTTAGGGATAGTCAATTCGTTCAAACTGTGCTTTAAGGGAATGGATGTTTAAACAGTTTTTTATTGTTATTACTCTTGTTTCTTATTTTTCCCATGCTGATAGAAATTCTCAAATTAGAGAAGCTGTTTTTCATGGTTTTGAACTATCTGCGGAAGATAAAACTTTGCTGGGAAGTTATTATACGCAGTCTAACCGATCGGGTCTTTCTGAGCAGATGTCTATTTTATTGGCAAGATTGGCTTGGCGGATGCCTTTGCTTCGATCAAGCCTCGTATTGTCAAGGTTTCAAACCATAGCGCGGGCTCTTGAGCAAAGGAGAGGTAACCTGCTACAAAATTACGCTGTTTTAGAAGCCATGGCTGTTTTTATTGGACAAGGCGAAGAGATAAATGATATTTTTGTCGCTGTTGAGGTCTATGGCCTCACCCTGCAAAGACTGTTGGCTCAGGGGAATCAAAACCGCTGGTTGGAATGGGTCGTAGAAGAAGAAAACCCATTGCCTTTTCTGCCTCTAGAGCATGAAATGCCGTTACTGCTAGCTTTCAGAAGGCCTGTGTTCCTAAGAGATGCTTTGATGCTAGGAAGACAGGCTTTTGAGATCTTTGAGCAAGATCAACGAGAGATCCCAGACCTGACACGTGTTAGAAGAGCAGTGACAGCTGCCTTGTTTGTTCAACACGAGCCTGATGCAGAAATGTTGCGATTTTTTCTTGCGTTTTACGATCAAATATTTGCTCCAGAAGTTCGACCAGAATTGTTGGGTCTAGCAGGTTATACTGCTGCAGAGGCAAGGGTTTTGCAGGTTATGTTGGAGCTTAGTCGGGAACAAAATAGAGGGGAACTATTTTTAACGCAAGCTCTTAGGCGTTACCATGCATTCAGAGGGCCGGCATTAAATTTGTTTGCGTTGAAGAAACCTCTTGCACTTAGATAGCCAATTGCCGTAAATACCCGCTTGACTCTTGTTCGTTCTTGTTTCATGAAGCATGAGCGAGTGCGGGGGTGGTGGAACGGTAGACACGCTACCTTGAGGTGGTAGTGGCCAAAAGCTGTGCCGGTTCGAGTCCGGCCATCGGTACCAAGAAAGGGATATGCTAACTAATTATTTTTCTATTTTTATTTTTATTGTTTTAATCCCAGCCTGTGCACTAGCAGCAGTTATATTATCTATTTTATTTAGCCCCCGTAAAAAAACAGCAGCAAAATCTACAGCAAATGAA
>JBAXMC010000105.1:0-6593 GCA_037134495.1 Myxococcaceae bacterium | reverse complement strand
GTGTTAGAACATCCTGCTGGTTCAATCGAAGAGCCCTTCTTGATGCAAGTAGCGACAGCGCCTTATGATGAATATTTGGGTCGTGGCGCCTGTGGTCGTATCTTGAATGGTACGGTTAAAAAAGGCACGGCTGTTACGCATATTAATGCTGCGGGTGAACAAAAAACTTTGCGTTTGACTCGTATCAAAGGTTACTTTGGTATTCAGCAAGTTGACATGGATGAAGCTGGTGCTGGCGATATCGTGAATCTCTATGGTATCGGGGATGTGTTGATTGGCGACACCGTCTGTGATCCTGAACATATTGTTGTTTTGCCAGCTCTGAAAGTGGAAGAACCGACCATTTCGATTAACTTTATGGTGAATTCGGGTCCATTTGCAGGTCAAGACGGCAAGCATGTGACCATGAATAAGATTCGTGATCGGCTGATGAAAGAAAAGAAAGCCAATATCACGCTTCGAATCGAAGAATTACCTGGAGTTTTAGACAGCGTTTGTGTCTCTGGCCGTGGTGAATTGCACTTGGCAGTGTTGATTGAAGCCATGCGGCGGGAAAGCTATGAGTTTTGTATTTCAAAACCTAAAGTGATCACCAAAACCATCGATGGTGTTTTGCATGAAGCCATGGAGCGTGCTTATATTGAAGTCCCCGAAGAAAACTCGGGTGCTGTTATCGATGCCTTGGCTAAGCGCAAAGGCGAAATGCAGAGCTTTGATACCAACGAGCACAAGATTACCCGTATGGAGTTCTTGGTCCCAACACGTGGTCTTATGGGCTTTAGACATGACTTTTTGACTATGACACGTGGCGAAGGTATCTTAACAAATATTTTCGAAGACTTCGTGCCTTGGAAGGGTGAGATTCCAAAACGCAAGAATGGCGTAATGATCTCCATGAACCAAGGTCGTGTGACACCTTATGCTTCGTTCTCACTTCAGGAACGTGGTGTTTTGTTTGTAAACCCGAACGAAGATACTTATGAAGGCATGATCGTCGGAGAGCATTCTCGTGACAATGATATTCCTGTAAATATCTCGCGTGAAAAAGCACTGACCAACATGCGTGCAGCGGGTAAAGATGAAAATATTATCTTAACGCCTCCACGAAAATTGAACCTCGAACAAGCCATCGATTACATTGAAGATGATGAGTTGCTTGAGATTACGCCTCACAATTTCAGATTTAGAAAAATCTATCTGAAAGAAAATGACCGAAAGCGGGCCCCAAAGACTAACTAGTAGTCATGTACACGCTATCTCTTGAATGTGAAGCAGGTCATACCTTCGAAGGTTGGTATGATTCTGCTAATGATTACGAATCGACTCTTGAACGAGGAGAGCTTTGTTGTCCGGTTTGTGATTCTGAATTTGTGATGCGTCAATCTTCAAGTGCGACTTTGGCAGGTCAAGCTCTTATGAATCTAGCTAGAAAGATTAAGAGTGATGAGCAACTACAAGCTGACAAATCGGGTGGACTTTATTTCAAAGTCTATCTGAACTGATTCTTGCATTACCAAGCGTCTCAAGACATGACCTAGAAATCAGATGAAATGGGTCAGCCTTTCTTATCTCATCTAAAGCTGACGGGTCTGTTGATTGTCGCGCAAGACTCTCAAGCATTGAAACGTCATCGGGTGTACAAATTTCCTCTATAAGCTCCATGAATTGAGTTCCTGGAACGATTTGTAAGGCTAAAATGCGATTATATTCTGAAGTTCCAATGTCACGTTCCATTTTTATCACATTTTCAATTGTGGGTTCTTGTTGACATAAAACGTGAGGCTTGTTTTCGCATAAAATTGCGTGTTCAACTGCGATATAGCGTTTTTGAAAACTCAAATCTTCAGTGGCAAAAGCTGATAAGAAAAAAAATAAATTTATAATAAATAAAAGTCTAAGCATAATAACTCGGTAGGTGAAAAAGTAAAACGTGTCAATAGAGTCTCAAATGACCCATATGACCAATAGGTTGAGGGATTTAGTTGCCTCGCAATTGTAGGTAAGTTAAAATTCGATGCGTACAGTTTGACATATCAAGATGCTGTTTTGAAGGTTTTTAATCAATGTGAAGAAACGCTGGGTAGTGAAGCATGCCAAGGTGTCTTTAAAGAAATGAGTTGCGTCGATATGCAAATGGTAAATCGTGCAAAGATGGCTTGTGATTGATCTCTAATTTCCTGCTGCATGCTCATGAATTACGTGTGCGACTCGATAATTTGAAAGACTGTGAACGATTGCATACAGAGGCTGTTGACTAATTAAGAAAAAAGCCTGGTTAGTCATGAAAGATATTGCTTTCGGCAATAAAGAGGTTCTTAAAATCTACAAGGAAAAGCGTGAAATTTTAGATTAATTAGGATTTCAAAAATTCTAGAACTCATCGAACGCTGAACCTATATTACGAGATTTTCTGACTAGGAGTATGCGAACAGAACTTGACATTGTTGCGTTAGAATATATGTTAATTTTATGATTAAATACGTGTTATTGACTGTTGTTTTTCTCTCTGTCCCTAGCTTTTCAGGAGAAGTGACGTTTCGCGGGGATGCTTATCTCTGCGGGGCTTCTGTCCAATTTTTAGATTACAGTCACAAACGCCAAACGTTATCGGTGCTTCTAGGCTATATCCCTTATTCTGTTGCAGCTACTTGTTCGCCGACTATAGCAATACTGCAAGGAATTAACGTATTAGATTCGATTGAGCAGTTTAGCACTTATTTTACAGGGCATGAGCCGCTTATTGCGCCTTATAACCCAAGCACTTATTTGTTTGGATTGATTCCTTGGCCTAAAATGAATTTAATGAATTTTATGACTAGCGAAGATGCTGTTTGGAATTCATCTTTCGAAAGAGGTCGCAAGGATTCCGCTTCTGTCATTAATTTTATTAATGGATTCTGTTCCGTTATTCATCTGGTTTACGTGTTGCGTGATTGGCTTGATGATTATCCTGTTCAAACGGCTATTGAAGAACGCAATTATCTCAAAGCGAGTGCTCTTATTCAACAAGGGTTTGATGGGTTTCCGCCCTCTTTTAAAGGCGCTCCTTGGAATGATATCGTAAATTACGGTGCTCACCAGGCCATACAAGATGAAAATTTGAATAGAGGTTTGGAGGGACTTAAGGCTTTTTTGGAAATTTCAACTGAGCCTAATTTTCTAACTGACTTTTGTTCCAGCATGGCTGATGCATTTAAAAATAATAATTTTGAGGCAGCGGCTATTTTATTAAAGCATGGTGCTGACTTGTGGCCTTTGAGTGAAAGTGTGTGTCCTCTCAGCTATCTTATTTATTCTGAAGATCTTACTAAATTATGTTTAGACTGTAATGTTCATCTTGAACCGCGAGTTTTTACCTGGATCATGCAAGCGAGAGGAAGATGGCTTTTAAATAGAGATATTTTCAAGCTAATCAGTGTTTTTCCTTTGGATTGCGTAAGGGCGGCCAGCAGATTGGAGAGTATTTCTCCTTTGATGACGCTGCTTAATGAAAATAGATGCAATGTCCCTCAAAAAATATTCCAGGAGGCTTTTGAACAGCAGTTAGAATATCTTGATTATTGGGATAAGCGCGAACAGGAAAAAATTTCTAGTAATAATGGATATTCCAGGACCCGTAATTTCAGAGAAACGCGTCTGTTCCATTTTAAGAACATTGTGACCCTGCTTGGAGAGCGCCCTGTTATCATAGAGAAACAAGATGCGGAAAAGCTCATTATATTGGCTCTCAGGATAGATCTTGAGCTGCTTTCTCAATTAGGCAAATCAGGGATAGATCTAAATCCAATTTTAGCTCAAGCCTTAACAGAAATCAAAGAAGGACAAACAGAAGCAGGTTTGGAATTGATGAAAGCGGCGATTAAGGGTGGGGCAATACCCACAATGCTAGACATGCAGGGTCAGAGTCCTGATGTTCAAGAATATTTGAGTGGATATACGGGTAGACCTGTGCGCCCAGAAATTTCTTGGCCAATCAAAACTTCTCCATGAGAAAAAATATCATTTTCAAGATCGATAATTTCGTTTCTTATTTTTTCCCATGGATTTTTTGCCGGATCAAATATTTCTAGCTCTGTAAAAGTCGAAATCTCAAAACTGGCATTTGAATTTCGTATAGGATGTCTGAAGCTAATTTTACAAGCCTGTAAGTGTAGTCTCTGGTTAGAAGGAGGCCCATAGATTGCATCACCGACAATCGGATGACCGAGATAAGCTAAGTGAACGCGTATTTGATTCGTACGCCCAGAAAAGGGTTTGGCTTCAACAACTCCACCAGATAGATGTTTGAACTCTGTGGTTGCGGGTTGGCCATCTAGAGAGCAAGAGCGTTTTCCCTGATCGCCCCTCTGTGTTGAGATGGGCATATCACAGGTAAGCTTAGTCCAAGTAGGCACAGGGCTTACAAGCGCTAAATAGGTTTTTGAAACCGTGCGCTGTTCAAATTGCTGTGTTAAATCTCTTGAAGCTTGTTTGGTTTTGGCAAGCACAAGAAGTCCTGAAGTTTCTCGGTCCAATCTATGAACAAGATGTAAGTTTAGTTCTGGCCACGCTTCTTTGGCTATTTTCGTAAAACTATGAAAATGAAAACGTCCGCAGGGATGTACAGGTAAGCCGGCAGGTTTATTGATTACAAACAGAGCTTCGTCTTCGTAAATAATTTCAATATGGGTAGGAATTTCGGGTTCAGGGTCTTCCAAGTAAGTATGCACAAGTTGATCGCTGGAACGCAGCAAAAAATTTGAATTTCTAATCTGGCCATTGCAGGCAATTTGATGACTTAAGAGGGCTTGTTCCCAGTAACCAGACTCTTTCGAAGGAATTTTGCGATTCAAAAAATCTAAACAAGTCTCCCCAAGTATATGTCCACGGACTCGAATAGGGCGAGTATTTAGATGGGCTGTATTTTTTTCTAGGCGCTTGGCTGCTGATACGAATCGCTGCATTTTGGACATGGTGCGCCTGGGTGGTTTAAAACGCTTCGGCACTCGTAACACAAAGCATGCTGGGTAGGTTGTAAGTTTGAATCTAATGCGACGCGTTGATCAAACACAAAGCAGTCACCGGTATAGTGCTTGGAGCCACAGTCTTCAAAATATTTTAAAATTCCACCATCGAGCTGATAGACGTCTTTAAATCCGACCATGTTCATAAAAGGCGCTGCTTTCTCACAGCGAACGCCGCCGGTGCAAAAAGTGACGATTTTTTTGTTTTCCCAATCTGGTTTTTTAGCTTTTACGGCCTCGATAAAGCCTTTGAAAGACTGAATGCCAAAGTGCTCGGCATTTTCAAAAGTACCCAAATTGACTTCAAAATCATTCCGCGTATCTAGGAGAACCAAATCTTCGCCTTGATCGAGCCAAGTCTTAAGTTGTTCGGGAGAAACTCTCGGAGCATCCTTATAAAGTGGATTCGCTTTGTCTATACCAAAAGCGATCACTTCTTTTTTAAGTCTGACCAGCATGCGCCTAAAAGGTTGCTTTTCGGAGAAACTCTCTTTTACAGCAAATTTCTCTAAACCTGGATAAGTGCGTATCAGGGCCAAAATTGTATTGATGGATTCGCGTGTTCCTGCCAAAAAAGCATTGATACCTTCGGGGCTAACTAAAATAGTGCCTTTTAAGTTCTGCTTTGTGCAGGCATCTAACAGTGGCTGCCGCATGGCAGCTAGGCTAGTTAGATGCGCGAAGTGATACCCGGCAATGTTTACGATCATAGAATATCTCTTAGCATTGCTGAAATGAGAAGCCAAGAGAGAGTATATTATGAATATGAGGAATATTTCTGAGAATATCGCAAAGCTTTCAAGGCAATATGAAGAGCAAGAGCCACGAGAACGCCCTGATCAGCTTGATCAAAGTACGCTGAGCAACTACGATCGTAGTAGCCAAGCTTGCTATGAAAACTATGCCAATTTATCGCTTTCTGCGAAAAACGCTTCTAGAGGCAGTCTCCAAGTTTCTTCTTGGAGTAGTGCTGGTGATGAAACTAAAAAAGCGCTAGAAAATCTTCAAACAGCGGATGTTCCGAAGGCTTTAAAAGACTTGAAAATGCTAGATGTTTCAATGTTGGCAGATGAACACCAAGAACGTGTGCGGCATGAACTGAAATATGCAGACACGCAAAACCAAGGGATCGTACGGGCTTGGTGTGAAAAAGGTGTTGCTGAACTACAGAAATATCAGGCAGCGATAGGAAGAATCCAAAGCCCGCATCCAGAAATTCAAAAACAACTAACAGACATGCAAAAGGCTGTAGGAGATAAGATTTCTAAATATCAAAAGATGATGGCTCCATTGTCATCGCTTCCTGCAGACGCCAAGCCTTTAAAAGAACTCGAAAAAAATCGACTGCAAGAAGTCGCGAAAAGACCTCCTGAAAAAATGAATTTATGGAAAAAACTATGGAGTCCAGAAAATTGGTCTGAACAAACGAAAAGCTTACTTCGAACAGGATTTCAAGTCTCCATGTTGGGTAATAAATATTTGACGCCGAAAGTTGCTCAAAAAATTGGCGAAAATCGAGGTTTGATTTCATCCGAAGAGGCCGCTCCAGTTTTGAGCAGTAAAGAAAGAGATTTGAAGCCTCATGTAAAC
>JBAXMC010000104.1:0-6615 GCA_037134495.1 Myxococcaceae bacterium | reverse complement strand
ATACAAATGCGTCGCTGATAGCGTTTGCTGCTGCGAACGCATAAAATTATTCTGCCGTTCTTCTGCGCTGGCTGCTTCGATTCGTAGTTTTGTAAAAGATTCGCTTTGGGTGCTAAAGTCAGCTTCAAACTCGGTTAAATCTGTTTGAATTGTTCTAAAATCGCTTTCTAGTTTTTGATGAACATCCAGTGCTAAAGCCCATTTATCTTGAAGAAGTTTGAGATTTTGCTCAGAAAGAGGGCTGCCTGCTAATAATTTTTGCTTTTCGTTTTCCAGCGTTTGAATGCGCGCGCTCAAGTTTTTATCATTGGATTCTTTGTTTCTAAGCGCTTCTTCAAGCCGTACCAGTGTGAGTGATAAAGCTTGTAGAGCAGAGCGCTGAGTTTCTAAATTTTTGGACAAATCGTCTTTTTGAGTATTTAAGTTTGTGATCTCAGCAGAGTTTTTTTGATCTTCTGTTTCTAGATCTAAAAGTTCTGCTTGAAGTGTCTGGATCTCGCGTTTTTTGGCTAATAAACCCGCGCTTTTGGTGCGCGTACCTGCAACACAAGAATGATCAATGTCAAATAACTCACCTGCTTCTGTGATCAAAATAGTCTGAGAACTGATAGCTGCAGGCCATTTTTTAAGCGCTTCTGTTGTGTCTGCAACGACTTCGAATTTAAATGGCTTCGTGCTTTGTTCAAAAAATCTGATTCGACCTTGTTTAGCCAGTTCAAAGCCCTCTGAGAGGCTTGAAACCAGGTAGGCTTCTAAGCGCTGACTGCAGGCATCTTCTACAAGAGACTCAAATTGTTCTGGAATGTCTACCTGATCAGCTAAATGCTTAAATTTCAAGTGTTCTGGTTTCTTAGAATCTTTCAGAGAATCTAATAGAGCGCTTAAACGACCTTGTTTCGAAGCGATTTTTTGGCTGTATTGTTGTTTCGTGCCTGCTTTTTGGCCAAGTTCTTGTGTAAGAGTCGTGATCTGGCTTTGAAGATCTTGAATTTGAGTTTGTGAGTTGGCTTTTTGAGTGCCCAGATCAGTGATCTCTGTTTGAAGACTTTGCTTTTGAGTGGCTTGTGCCTCGAGTTGATTTTTAAGCAAATCTAACTCGGATTCAAGTGTTTTATCGCGCGCTTTGGCTTGTTCGCGTTGCTGAATGAGTGAATTCATATCAGCCTGAGCCTGTGTGGCTTCGCGTGAAGTCTGCATGATCTTGGACTGAATATCTTGCTGCGATCTGTGTTTATCTGCTCGTGTTTTAGTCACCTCTTGAATCTGCTGCGAAGCTTTTGAAAGCTCTAAACGCAAACGCTGAGTTTCAGATTCGATCAAGCTTTTGAGATCAAGTAGACTGGCTTGTTCCGTGTGAAGCTCGGCCATACGATCTTGTAAGCGCTTGTTTTCTGTCTGAATATGAACCGCTTGTTTTTGCTTAGAACTGAGCGTGTTTTGCGTGAACTGGATATCTTGCTTGGCGAGCGCCATCGTATTTTCGAGCGCATGGATCATGCCAACGGTTAAGGAGAGTGCTTGATCGTGATCTGTTAAAGCCTCACGCTCTAAACTAAATCGTGACTCGTGTTCTAAAATAGCTTCTGAATGCTGGTTTAAGATAGACTCTTGCTGGTTTTGTGCGTTTGATAAATACGAGAGCTGATTCGTGAATTCGAAAAATTTGAGACAAGCATCGTGGAGTTCGAGATCACGTACTTGAGTGTTTAAATTTTGAAAACGTTCAGCTTTTTGAGCTTGTTTTTCTAAAGAGGCGAGACGATTTTCAACTTCTTTCGTAATATCTTGGATGCGTAATAAATTTTGCTGCGTGCTTTCCATTTTGCGTTCGGCAGCCTGTTTGCGCATTTTATATTTGGTAATTCCAGCAGCTTCTTCAATGATCTGGCGACGTTCTTCAGGTTTTGCTTGGACAATACTGGAGATGCGTCCTTGTTCAATGATCGAGTAAGCTTTTGTGCCAACACCTGTGCCTAAAAAGAACTCTGTAATATCGCGAAGCCGGCATTCGCGGCGGTTGATTTCGTACTCTGAATTTCCATTTCGATAGAGCCTGCGCGTGACTTCGATCTCATCAAAGTGTGCATATTCTTGAGGGACCAATTGGCCGTCATTTTCGAGGGTGAGCGTGACTTCTGCCATACCCATGGAGCCTCTGTTTTGAGCACCATTAAAAATAATATCTTGCATCTGATCGCCACGCAAATGTTTGGCGTTCTGCTCGCCCATGACCCATCTCAGAGCATCAACCACGTTTGACTTTCCACAGCCATTAGGGCCGACAATGCCGGTTACTCCGGCGTCAAAATTGATTACAACTCTGTCTGCAAAGGATTTAAAGCCGAATATTTCCAACTTTTTGATGCGCATGGGAACAGACTAGACAATTTTCGCAAGCAGTGCTATCCACATGTCTTCTCTTTTACGCTTTGCCGGGAGTCTTACAGATGCGATCCTTCGGTACCTGGGTGTTCATATTTTACGTGGCAGCGACGGCGCTGGTTACAACGATTTTAACGCTCGCAACCCGCGAAATATTCGCCCTAGCGAGGGTGCACGATGCACCTTTAATGGGCCCTTCATTTCTGCTGTCTAATTTTGTTGGCCTTGGTTTAGCTCTTTTAATTGCTCTTTATACGGCTTTCTTAAACAGAACTGCTCGTAACTTTATTGAGCAGTGTATTATCGAATTGGACAAAGTAGCTTGGCCTTCTGGGTCAGAAACAAAAACGGCTACGATCACAGTAGTGGTTGTATCTTTGGTAGCAGCTGTTATATTAGGCTTTTTTGACTCAATCTTTGGCTGGCTATCGAATCATGATTTCTTTTTAGGGTAAATATGACTGAACAAACAGATTTAAAATGGTATGCAGTACATACCTATTCTGGCTTTGAGAATAAAGCCAAGAAAACACTTGAAGAACGCATCCAACAATATGGCTTGCAGGACCAATTCGGCGAGATTTGGGTGCCCATGGAAGTGGTAGAAGAAATTAAATCGGGTGTCAGAAAGTCGCAGAGCCGAAAATGTTTCCCAAGTTACATGCTGGTTCAAATGGTGTTTTCAGATGAAACCGCTCATTTAGTCAGAAATACCGCTAAAGTGACCGGTTTTGTGGGTAATGCTAAAAAGCCACCCGCGCTTTCGGTTGCAGAAGTCGATCGTATGCGGGCCATGGTTCATGGGACTCCTAAAATACGAGCTAAAATAGAATTTGTAGAAGGCGACCAAGTAAAAGTCATTGAAGGTCCATTCGCGAACTTCAGTGGCGGTGTAGAAGAAGTGAAGCCAGATAAGCAGAAATTGCGTGTTTTGGTCTCTATTTTTGGACGCGCAACCCCTGTCGAATTGGATTATGCCCAAGTAGAACGTATTGCATAATCCCAAAAGTCTGCTTAAGGAAAACATATGGCAAAGAAAATTACTGCATTTATTAAACTTCAGGTTCCAGCAGGAAAAGCCAATCCGGCTCCACCGGTCGGTCCAGCTTTAGGCCAACATGGCTTGAATATTCCGGGATTTTGTAAAGAGTTCAACGCTCGTACACAAGATCAAGCAGGGATGATTATTCCGGTCGTGATCACGGCCTACTCTGATAAGAGTTTTACATTTGAGTGCAAGACGCCTCCAGCTTCCATTCTGCTTAAAAAAGCAGCTGGTCTCAAGACAGATGGCAAGCCAGGTTCAGGCGCTAAAAACCCCGGCAAAGAAAAAGTCGGTAAAGTAACTCGCGAACAAGTGGCACAAATTGCCAAAACAAAAGCACCTGATTTGAACTCATATGACGTTGAAGCAGGAATTAAAATTATTTCAGGTACAGCCCGTTCAATGGGTCTAGAAGTGGTGGGCTAATATGTCAAAACATGGTAAAAAATTCGTAAACGTTTCTAAGAAAGTTGACTCCCAAACCAAATACAGCCTTGAACAAGCTTGCAGCTTGGTTCGTGAGTGCAAAACAGCTAAATTTGACGAGTCTGTAGATATCGCCATGAACCTAGGTGTTGACCCTCGTCATGCTGATCAAAACATTCGTGGTGCAGTAGCTCTCCCGCATGGAACAGGAAAAACGGTTCGCATTGCTGTGTTTGCTAAAGGCCCTAAAGCGAAGGAAGCTGAAGAAGCTGGCGCTGATGTTGTTGGTGCAGAAGACTTGGCAGCCAGGATTGAAGAAGGCTTCATGGACTTCGACAAAGTAATCGCTTCGCCTGATATGATGGGCGTTGTAGGTAAACTGGGTAAAGTTCTAGGACCTAGAGGTTTGATGCCAAACCCTAAAGTTGGAACTGTAACTATGGATGTTGCGAAAGCAGTTCGTGAAGTCAAAGCAGGTAAGATCGAATTCAAAGTCGATAAAACAGGTACGCTTCATGCACCGCTGGGCCGAGTTTCTTTCTCGGTGGGCAACTTGCAAGAAAATATTAAGACTTTGATGGCAGCTGTTTTGCGTGCAAAACCCGCTTCCGTAAAAGGCCAATATGTGCGCAAAGTGACTTTGTCTTCAACCATGGGCCCTGGAATCAAGTTAGATTTGGCCGGGTTTGCAGTAGCAGCAGAATAGAATTTTAGAAAAGAACTTATCGATGACAGCAGGGGCTTTATTTAAAAAAGCTTAAAAATCCTGCCGAGATGGTGGCAAAAATCGAAAGATCAGCACACGTCTCGTTTTTATTTTAGGAGATGTGTGAATGGAACGAGTAGATAAACAAGAACAAATAGATTTTTTGAAAGGCGTATTTGGCTCTGCTGAATCAATCGTCCTGGCCAGCGTTCAGGGTCTTGATGCAGGCCAGGTATCTTCTTTGCGTCGTAAACTTCATGGCGCAGGTGTTGGTTTTAAAGTAATCAAAAACAAGTTGGCTCGAATCGCAGCAGATTCAACGCCGGTAAAAGCTTTATTTGAAGACTTTGCAAATTCAACCGCGATGGCTTGGAGTGATACAGACGCAGTGGCACCTGCCAAAGTGTTGGTAGAATACCAAAAAAGCCTTGAAAAATTTGAAATTAAAGCCGGCTACAACGCTGGGATGAGATTGGATTTGGCTCGGGTAAAGATGTTTGCAGCTTTACCAGGCCTAGAAGAATTGCGTGCACAATTGCTCGGTACTTTGAATGCTGTCCCAGCTAAATTGCTGGCTCAGATCAATGCCCCAGCACAGCATGTAGTCGGTGTAATTTCTGCAAAAGTAGAGAAAGATAAGGAGTAATAAAAACATGGCAACAGATATTGAAAAATTGGGTAATGAACTTTCTGCATTGAGCATTTTGGAAGCTTCCGAGCTGGTCAAAATGTTGGAAGACAAATGGGGCGTTAAAGCCGCTTCCGGTGGTGGCATGATGATGGCAGCACCAGCAGGTGGCGCAGCTCCTACAGCAGCTGCTGAAAAAACCGAATTTGACGTTGAGCTGATGGCAGCTGGCGACAAGAAAATTCAGGTTATTAAAGTAGTTCGTGAATTGACTGGTCTAGGCCTCAAAGAAGCCAAAGACTTGGTCGATGGCGCTCCTAAGATGGTAAAACAAGGCGTTTCTAAGACCGATGCTGATGCTGCAAAAGCTAAGCTCGAAGCTGAAGGCGCAACTGTTGCTGTCAAATAGTAGCTGTTTTGAATAATCTAAAGCCCGCCGTTGTTTTAAAAGCTTCGGCGGGTTTTTTTAATGATTTAAGCCAATTGTTCCAGAATCGGTTTCATCTCTGCTTCATAGCTTATCCGTTCTGCTTCTGAAAGAGGCTTCGTCTCATACGAAAGAGGCCTATATTTGGATTCTACAGCTAAAAACGCATTTGATTTGGATACGTTGGCCCTGTGAGCATATGCACAACGCCGGACATACAAATCGAACCAGGGAGCCATGTCTAGTCTTGGAAGATCTTGTTGCTGGAACCTCTGCCATTCAGCCATCAAATCCTCACTATAAGGATTGCGCGAGGGGGTATAAGGCGTCACAGATTGTGTTAACAAATCATCAAACCATTTTGCGAGCAAAGGATATTGAGC
Source organism: Myxococcaceae bacterium (assembly GCA_037134495.1). Taxonomy (GTDB): domain Bacteria; phylum Myxococcota; class UBA727; order UBA727; family JABDBI01; genus AER2-1. The sequence goes on along the minus strand of JBAXMC010000104.1, from coordinate 618 downwards.
GTTTTTGAAATAATCACACGCAGCTCCAATCAGTAAGGGCATCTTATTCGCCGTCCTTCGATTCTCAATAAATGGAGGATATTTACCTGTTAGACTGCGAGCAAAAGAAGTGTCCCCGGATGCTCCAATACACCCGTCACTACCTTGTTGTATGACAGCAGCAAGATCAGCTTCATCAATAAACGATCGCACAATACGCAGGGTTCTTTTTACTGGGTTTTGATTGAACAGCGTCTGCCACCAGCTTGGCTTTAAAGAGAGCTTTCTTTCACTTCCATCGCGTTCGACAATGATGCAGTCTGTAAATTGATGTCGTATAGCTAAATCATGAATGTTTTGATCATCATTTGAGCCAACTTTCATTGAAGAAGAGAGTACGAGAGAGCAATGTTTGTCCAACGGAACGCTGTGTAAACGTAAATCCATCCAATTCAGTTGTGCATTTTTGTCCCTCAAAGAGGCATATCCAACCGACCACTGAGATCGATCTAATTTTGTGGTCCCAAATAACTGCTGCTGGGCTTTCTCAGATAGAGGTATGGGTGTTTTATCAAAAACTGGATCATCGCTCATCCAAATACCCGCTGTTTCTGTGTGGAGGCCTGTCTGGAGAAAACC
>JBAXMC010000103.1:0-6639 GCA_037134495.1 Myxococcaceae bacterium | reverse complement strand
TATTATTTTAATAAAAGAGAAATCTATATTCTTCTGAAATAAAGGCTTAATCAGCAAATCATTGAAGTTTTTGGCTCCATCGTTTTCTTCATCTTCAATAAAATTTTTGTTTAAGAGCAATTCCAATAATTGCTCAAAAAGATCTCTTCGTGAAATTTCAGATTTTAAATTCTCAGTCTCAACGAATTCGGAGATTTCTTTTTTTAGATTTTGAATCTTCTGTTTGTGTTCATCGAGATATTCTTCATACGAAATTTTAGGTTTCAGAAAAACGGTTTTGATAATTCTCTCAGCTTTTAAAGCTGGTCGTTTAAAATATTCAACAATTGAGGGCGCAAAGTCTCCTGAACCAGGAATGAAGCCTAATATTGGACTCGAAAAACTAAAAAAAGAAAAAAAGAAAAAAAGAAAAAAGAAAAAAGAAAAAAGAATCATTAATTTGTTCATATAAACCTCGATTTTTCACGCGATCTCTCTCCCGACACAGATTCCCGCTAAGGCCCACGAAACCGCATTGTTGAGAGTTTGAATGTTTTTTGCCGTACAACCTTCCAAAAGTTCGTTAAGAGAATAACGCCTATGTCTTACATTGGAATTATTTTTTTTTACTGGTTGGGCTCTAATTTTTTTCATTTTCGTAACTCCTAAAATCCTAGCCCCAATCTAGATTTTAAAATTTAAAACGATAGGGTATGGTATACCCAAATTAGCTCCCGTTAGACTGTGTAGATATTTTTTTCTATTTTTGCCCTGATAACCTCATGCAACAGCTCTTGCGTCATAATTTCTTCTAGTCCACCACCGCACAACTTAATAACATGGTTATAAGCTGTGATAATTTCTTCATATGAGTTCAATACAGATTTTTCTTGAACGACCTTTTGAAAGCCATTAATAACGGCTTGTGCAATAATTTGGTGAGTTCGTTCTAATCCAAGCTCATTATACAACACGATAGCAGGCTGTTTGACAATTGCACATCGCGGGAAACCAGACATCATAAGATTCCAGTCGCTACCAATCAAATAGTTGACACTACGACTATCTGTACGCAGAAGCACTGATGGCACATCAAGCATTTTAGCAATGACATATTCTACTGTAGTTCCAGAATCAATATCGACACCATCAAAGTTAAACAAGACAAGATCTGACTCTATAATCGCTTTAATATCCCTGTTACGAACATCAACACCTGAATTCCAGTGACCAGCCTCTATGTCTTGCGGAAGCAGGCATTTAAACTTATTGTCAAATAATTTTTCGATACATTGAACCAGTGCTAAATTCCCGGTAATATGCTTTTGATCAAATAAATCACCTGCAAAATAGACTTCAAACATAAAGCACCTCGTAAAAACTACTTTTTTAGCAAACGCCTTGACTTTAGTCAACGAACCGTTCAGAGCTTACTTTAATAAAGGAAAAAGTATGAATAATCATAAAACAATTAACACTCCGTCTCAATCAACCCCGTGGAAAGTCTGTCTAAGCGCTTCGTTATTTTTCTATTATGAGTATTTCCAGATCAACATGTTCAATGTACTAGACCAGCACATCATGCGCGAATTTTCTGTTGGTGCTTATGAACTTGGAATTATTTCTTCTTCTTATTTCTATGCCATCGTGTTGTCATTGCTACCAGCCGGCATTATTTTAGATTTTGTTTCTACGAGAAAAATAATTTTGTGCTCTATGATCGTTGCTATTGTTGGGACGTTGTGTTTTGCAAATGCTCAAAGTATCAATCAACTCATTTACGCAAGACTATTTGTTGGTTTAGGAGGCAGCGCTTTTTGCTTGCTGAGTTCCATCAAATTAGCAACGCGTTGGTTCCCTCCTAAACAATTAGGCTTAGTTATTGGCGTTGTAATCGCTATCGGCATGCTTGGTGGTATCGTTGCACAAACACCCTTCGCTATTGCTATCAGCTACTTAGGTTGGCGCGGAGCAATTGTTTTAGATGCGGCAATTGGCGTTGTTATTTTTGCAATTATCTGGGCGGTCGTAAAAGATTATCCAGCCAATGCAAGTCCTCAAGATAAAAAAGTACCAACCATCGATCTTAAGTCCTTTTTTAACAACGCTATCGAAGCTCTTAAAAGATGGCCAAACTGGGCTTCGGGAATTTTCGCTGCACTGTTAAATCTGCCTATCTTTTTGATTGGAGCACTCTTTGGCAGCTCCTATTTGATACAAGTGTATCATTACTCACCCATAACAAGCGCCTTTATTTGTAGTATGTTGTATTGGGGAATGTTGTTTGGTTGCCCACTGTTTGGTTTTATTTCAGACAGGTTTGGCTCTCGCAAAAAACCGATGCTGCTTGGCAGCATAGCAACTGCTGCAGCAATCTGCTTGTTAATGAATCAAAACTGCAGCTTTTCAGCGCTGGTGTTATTATTTTTTGTGATTGGCCTTGGATCTAGCAGCCAGATTCTGGCTTATCCAATGGTTGCTGAAAGAAATCCAAAGGATCAAATTGCAACCGGCGAAGGTATTGCTGCAACCCTGATTATGAGTGGCGGTGCGATTTTTCAACCTATTGTGGGTTGGCTTATAGAACTTAAATGGAGCGGTGAGATGGTTGATAATGCACCAATTTATGCGCTGAGTGATTTTCACCGTGCTTTCTGGCTGATGCCCGTTGCGATTTTGCTCGCCATTGCTATTTTGCTGCCTCTACGTGACTCCTATGGGCATTCTAAGCCAAATGTTTGATCAAGGCTAGCATCGCTAAGTCGTAGCCGTAGGCGCCAAATCCTGAGAGCTGACCCATGCAGACAGGTGCAATCAAAGATTGGTGCCTAAAGGCTTCGCGAGCATAGATACGTGTCAGATGCACTTCAATGGCGGGCTTTGAAACCGTCGCAATGGCATCCCGAATCGCATAAGATGTATGCGTGTAAGCACCTGGATTAATGACAATACCATCATGCTCTATTGCCCTATGTATCGCGTCAATAATCGCCCCTTCGTGATTGCTTTGAAAAAACTCCAACTCGTGTTCTAACCCAAATTGTCTTTTCAAACCTTCATGAATATCTTGAAGTGTTGCATGACCATAAAGCTCGGGCTCACGCATACCCAGAAGGTTTAAATTAGGGCCTTGAATAATGCTGATTTTCGCCATGAGAGGTGTTATAGCACGGGCATGATTTTAAGTGACGCAAAAATTAAGACAAATCTTGCAACAGGCGACATCAAAATAGAGCCTTATAGACCCAGTTGCCTTGGCTCTAACAGCTATGATGTTCACTTAGGAAAAACACTGGCTGTTTATGAATCGCCTATTTTAGATGCCAAAGCTCATAATCAAATCAGATATTTTGAAATCCCACCTGAAGGCTTGGTTTTAGAACCACAGAATTTTTATTTAGGTGTGACCGAAGAATATACAGAGACACATAAGCATGTTCCATTTTTAGAGGGCAAGTCGAGCATTGGGCGTTTAGGAATAGACATTCATGCAACAGCAGGCAAAGGCGATGTGGGCTTTTGTAATTTTTGGACGCTTGAAATCTCGGTCAAACAACCGGTTCGTGTTTACGCTGGCATGCCTGTTGGGCAACTAATTTATTTCGAAGTCAGCGGAGAAATTTTAACGCCCTACAATCAAAAAGAATCTGCCAAATATTGCCAAAAAATGCCAAAACCTATGGAATCCATGATGTGGAAAAACTTTCCACATGTTTAGGCGAATTTTAATTGCCAATCGAGGTGAAATCGCTGCGAGAATTTTACGCAGCTGCCAAAAACTTGGCATCGAAACTGTCTGTGTTTATAGCGATGCAGATGCTGAATTAGGCTATTTGAAACAAGCTACAAAATCTATTCCTATTGGGGAAGCAGCAGCGTATAAAAGCTATCTAAACCAAGATATTTTATTAAGAACTGCGCAAGAGACAGACTGCGAAGCTATTCATCCAGGTTACGGATTTTTATCTGAGAATGCCTTGTTCGCAACACGCTGTGAACAACAAAAACTGACTTTCATAGGCCCAAAGCCTCACCAAATTCGCATGATGGGTGACAAAGCAACAGCGATTAAAACCATGAAGGCCGCTGGACTTCCTGTGATATCAGGCGCATCAGACGAGTTTCCATTGCTGATTAAAGCAACGGCTGGTGGCGGAGGCAAAGGCATTAGGCTTGTCAAATCAGCCAGTGAATTCGAAGCTGCTTACTCAGAAGCGCAAGCAGAAGCCGAGAAATCTTTTTCGAACTCTGAGCTCTATCTCGAAAAATTTATCCCCAATGCCAGACACATCGAGTTCCAAGTTCTAGCTGATGCCTACGGCAAAGTAATTCATCTTGGCGAACGAGAATGCTCGATTCAAAAACGACACCAGAAATTATTAGAAGAGTCCCCTGCTCCAAACTTCCCTGAATCTCTTCGAAATAGCATGGGTCAAAAGATTATCAACGCACTTTCAAAAATCGGTTATTTAGGTGCAGGGACACTCGAGTTTCTGCTTGATTCCAATCAAAATCTCTATTTCATGGAAATGAATACCCGTATTCAAGTCGAACACCCTGTAACGGAGTTCGTAACAGGCCTTGATTTAATCGCTTGGCAAATTAAGATTGCCGCTGGTGAGCATTTAGATGTCGATTACCAAGGCCCCGAAGGACACGCAATAGAGTGCCGAATCAATGCCGAAGCACCTGGCATTATTAGAAAATTAGAAATCCCAGATAATATTAGATTTGATACTTATCTGGAAAATAATACTCAAGTAACGCCTTACTATGACTCGATGCTTGGCAAATTAATTGCTCATGGAAAATCTCGGCCAGAAGCTCTTAGTAAGCTTAAACATGCTTTGGAAAATTTTGTGATAGAGGGCGTTCCTACAACTCAAAAATTACACCAAGCAATTTTAGAGGATCAAAATTTTATAAAAGGCCAATATACTTGTGCCTTTTTTGAGGATTTCATATGGCCAAAGTGATTTTGAAACCCATAGGTTCGGTTGTTTCAGTAGAAAATCAGCTACAAATCACAGCCAAAGAAAAAATCTTAGACCAGAAACGCTTAGCAATTAAACAAGGCTGGGGCGAAAAATACCAAGAACGCGTTCATAAAAAAAATAAGTTAACAACTTGGGAAAGACTAGAATTATTGGGCCAAGCTTTCCCCATCGGAACCTTTGTTCAATCTGGTGGCGAAGACAAAGAAGCACCTGCAGCAGGCGTGATTACGGCGTTTATCAAAATTGAAAACCGTTGGTGCATGGTCATTGCCAATGACAACACGGTAGCTTCAGGTTCTTGGTGGCCCAAAACGCCTGAAAAAATTATTAGAGCCCAAGAAATTGCACTTAAATTAAAACTACCAGTTGTTTATTTGGTCGATTGCTCAGGTCTTTATTTACCAGAACAAGCACGTACTTTCCCAGGTCAACGTGGCGCAGGGCATATTTTCAAAATGAACAGCCTGCTCTCTAACGCAGGCGTTCCTCAAATTGCTGGTGTCTTTGGAGACTGCATTGCGGGCGGCGGCTATATGCCGATTATCTCTGATAAAGTTTACATGACAGAAGCAGCCTATATGGTCATCGCCGGTGCTGCTTTAATTCAAGGTGCGAAAAGCCAAAATTTAAGTTCACTCGATATTGGCGGCCCCAGCGTTCATGTCCATTTATCAAACTGTGCAGATTTCAGAGTACCCGATGATCAAACTTGCCTCATGCGCATTCGAGAAGAAATTGCCAGATGCTCTTCAAGCGCCATCAGCTATTATCAAAATGGCACAGAGCCTTCAAAACCTGCTTTGAATTCAGAAGAAATTTCAGGCTTTATGCAGGGCTCTTATGACATCAAACAAATTATTGCCCGCTTAGTTGATGACAGTTTGTTCTGGGAACTATTTGAGCATACAGGCCATGAAGTTGTAACCGGCATCGCTAAAATTAATGGCCTCTACGTAGGGATTGCAGCTAACGCTCAAGGTTTGTTGCCACATCCAAGAGACCCGAATCAAAAACGTCCTGGCGGAATTTTATACAAAGAAGGCGTTGCCAAACTGGCTACTTTTAGTCGCGCTTGTGATGCCGATGGCATCCCTATGATATGGCTTCAAGATGTCTCAGGATTTGATGTCGGTGTTGAAGCTGAAAAACAGGGACTGCTGGGCTATGGCTCGAGCTTAATCTATGCCAATTCGACCAGTCAAACTCCGCATATCACGGTTTTGCTGCGCAAAGCATCAGGTGCAGGTTATTACGCCATGTCAGGCCTGCCTTATGACCCTGTGATTCAGCTATCAACTTGTCTCTCCAGACTGGCCGTAATGGAAGGAAAAACACTCGCACTGGGAGCCTTTAATACACGCCCTGATGAGCTAGAAAAAATGCGTATCTTAGCCGAACGCATCGAAGCCGACATGGATCCGTTTAAAGCCGCAGGGCAAATGGATACAGACGAGGTGATTAAGTTTTCAGAGATTCGTAAGTATTTAGAATGCTTAGTCGAGTGCAGTTATCAGGCGCAAAACGCACGACGTATTAAGAATCCAAGGATCTGGAGCTTGCATGATTTAGCAGCGTTAGAGTCACAGCCTGTCATTCCCCAGTTGATGCGGAATCCGGAGATCTCGTCTCCTAACTACGCTGAAGCTTCGACAAGCAAGCAAGC